>JAGAOA010000085.1 GCA_017623955.1 Opitutales bacterium | reverse complement strand
TAGGTTGGAAGAAGTAAAACGTGCGAGATTCGAGCTGGAATTTGTGTTTTGTGAGCCGTAGCGTACTATGTACGTGAGGCGATACGAAACCAAATAACAGCCGAAAGCGTTTTCTTTGGAGGAGAACTTTATGCACAAAAAAAGAGTTTCACTGAAACTCTTTTTATTCTATTATAAATTAAGTTCTACTCCTCCAAAGAAAACGCGCTCTCGCACGTTTTACTGCCATTTAATGAGCGTGGCACCCCAAGTCAAACCAGCACCAAAAGCAACTAACAAAACGTAATCGCCAGATTTAATTCTACCTGCTTTTAAAGCCTCGTTTAGAGCAATAGGAATAGATGCAGACGATGTGTTTCCGTACTCTTCAATGTTTACATATACTTTTTCGCGAGGAATTTTTATACGTTTTGCAACTGTTTCAATAATTCTGATATTAGCCTGATGTGGAATTAAAAGAGAAATTTCGTCTGGACTAACATCACACATATCTAAAACATCTAAAGCTTTTTCTTCCATAATGCGAACTGCATTCTTGAAGACTTCTTTGCCATTCATTTGGATAAAGTGAAGTTTATCTGCGACCGTTTGAGCCGAAGTTGGCAACAGCGAGCCTCCAGCAGGAAGCTTTAAAACAGCGGTACTTGACCCATCAGCACCTAATACATTACCGATAATTCCTTCGCCTTGATTAACTCCATAACTTAAAATTGCAGCACCCGAACCATCACCAAATAGAAAACATGTTGTGCGGTCTTCCCAATTTAATATCGGGCTTAGGCGTTCAGTACTTACCACTAATGCATTCTTATATTTTCCAGATTGCATCATAGAAGTAGCAACTTCCATACCATAAACAAAACCAGTACATGCGGCTTCTAAATCAAAGCAAGGAATATTATTTCTAATACCGAGTTTTGCCTGTAACAAACATGCAGTTGATGGAAACATCATATCTGGAGTAACAGTCGTTACTATGACCAAGTCTATATCTTGAACATTTATGCCTGCGTCTTCTATGGCGTTTTTTGCAGCTTTTACTGCCATATCTGAAGCTGATTCATTTTCAGAAAAGTGACGGCGACGAATTCCTGAACGCTCATAAATCCATTCATCTGATGTATCAACAATTTTGGCAATATCTTCGTTGGTAACAATTTTACTTGGAACATAAGAACCAGTTCCAGCTATGATGATAGATTTAGGCTTAGAAAAAAACATAATTAAACTCCTCTATAAAGCGATTATAAAGCAAAGAGAATATGAAATCTAAAAATCATTACAAGCCCGCATTTTCTTTTTCTAGGGCGGCTTTTTTATTAGCAGTAACAATAGATTCTAATTTTGCTATATCTTCGCTAATTTTCTCATTCATATTATTACGCAAGCACTTTAAAGTAATTTCTAATGCGCCTGCGATTTGTTTTCTATTGCTCGAACCATGAGCTTTTACAACCAAACCATTTAAGCCTAACAATGGAGCTCCTGAAAATTTTTCTATCGGCAATCTACGCTTTACACCTTTGAACGCTCCCCATACCAAAAAGATACCAATCTTGCTCAAAATAGATTTCATAATCTCTTCTTTGAGGATATCCTTGAACATTCGCATAGAGCCTTCTAACGATTTCAATACAACATTACCTGTAAAACCATCACAAACCACCACATCAAAATCACCATCGAAAAGACCAAAGCCCTCTAACAAACCACCATAGTTTATAACACCTTCTTGGGCCTTAAAAAGTCTGTGGGCTGTTTGGACAAGCATATTTCCTTTGCCATCTTCTGTTCCATTACTGAGCAAGCCTATAACTGGATTTTCTACTCCTAGGGCAACTTTTGCATAATTAGCACCTAATATGGCGTTATCAACAAGACTTTCTGGCTTAGGATCGGGAGATGCCCCGACATCTATCATTATAAAGTTCTTCTTTTTGCCAGGGATAACAGTACCTAATGCAGGGCGTTCGATACCTTGCATAGTTCTGAGCTTTATAGTTCCACCAGCCATTAACGCACCAGTATTACCACAACTCAAGACTGCATCGGCTGTGCCGATTTTAACAATCTCTATAGCTCTAATCATAGAGGAATCTTTTTTCTGTTTCAAAGCCTGAATAGGCTTTTCTTCCATAGTAACGACTTCTTTAGCATTATAGCTTTTTATACGGGAATCTTTCAAAAGCCCATGACGCAACAACAATGGAGTTGTTACTTCTTCATTGCCCACTATAATTATTTGGTACTGACCTTTGTCTTCACTGAGAACTTGCTTGACACCGAGAATTAATTCTTCTGGCCCCAAGTCTGAACCCATTACATCGACAGCTACTGTTGGAAGTACATTACCCATGCTTATAGAAAGTAAACGCGGAATTATCTACAACAAATAACTCCGCATTACAACAAAAAAAGTCCTCTTTATAAAGACGATTTGTTTTATATTTCTACAGAAACGACTTGACGTCCTCTATATGTTCCTGTTGCAGGATTAACCCTATGTGGAACAGAGAAAGTGCCGTCTGCATTTTTAACTACCTGAGGCAGTTCATACTTGTTTGCTGCACGACGAAGACGTGTGCGCTGTTTTGACTGTTTACGTTTTGGTTGACCCATTTTTTTACCTCTTTGAAATTATTAAAGCACTACACTTTAGCACGCAATGCTTTTTTGTCAACATCTTTTTAAAAATAAAATTTCAGCAAAAATTATAAAATTTATATTTTAGTCTTTACTAAATTTTACACCTTCTGGAACTGTATCAAAATTTGTAAGTTTAGCGCCCCACTTGAGCTGTTTGACGTTTGATATTTCTACGTTTTGAACATCGGCTTTTACTTCAACTGCCCACCTTGCCCCACGCGAAACCACATTGCGAACTTTTATATTACGCAAATTCCCCTTTGTATAACCATCGCCAAAACCTGTATAGATTTTTACAACAGAATGACGTTCCGATTCAACAGGCTCGTAAACGTTATCGATTTCAATGTTCTCTACAACAGGAGTTGTAGCCAAACAAATTACACCATGATGTTTGCCAACTGTAAAAATATTGCGAATTAAAATATTTTTTATGCCACGCCACTCACGCTCAAAACGTGGCCCAAACATTTGTTTTGAATACATCTGCTGTGGACGTACTTTTTGATTGTTCTTATTGCCAAGAGCAGTACATGCAACAGTGTCATCGCCTGTTCTACCAAAAATGTTTTCTACTACACTATCAGAACATCCATTGCGAAAGTTTATACCATCGCCATTTTTTACATCTGTATCGAATGTGATATCGTGAATGTAGCCTCTGCAACTCCATTCTTGAGAAATTGCCCAAGTTTTAGTCTTTGAAATTTTGAGACCAGAAATTTCATAGTCTGAAGCATCAGCAATGCAGATTGTAAGCCCTCGCCAACCAAAATAATCGCCTAAGAAAGGTAAAACAGCCTTATAGTACGGATGATATGCCATGTACGGAAGATCACAACCTTCTAACGAAGCACCATTCTTGCCTGTGATTTTGAAATTTTTGATTATACCATTTTCTTTGCACAAGCCGAATGGATTATTCTTGTCGATTATAGCATTTGTACAACGAATTATGTTGTCGTGAATGCGGTCTTTCATCTTGATTTTACAACCATCTATAACAAGTTCTAAATCGGAGTGCATTTCTATGGCTCTGTCGATGAACCAATCGTGCGAATCTAAAATTATGCGTGTAAATTTGCCGTCAGATTTTGCAACTTGCAAAGCTTTTTCAATTGCATCTGAGTGGGTGCAATTCTTTTCAAAATCTACAACTTTTAAAACTGCTACATCTTTAGGAACGTCTATACCTGCCCCGAATTTTACTTTTTGAGCGAACATATTTAATGCAACACCCAACAACACAAAAAATAACAAATAGTTTCTTTTCATACATTCTTTTATAAAAAATAAAAAATTGAAATCAAATAAAAAAAAGCACTCCTAAGAGTGCTTAAAAGATGTTTTGTTTGTAAACTTGTTGATTAGTTTATTTTCTTGTCTGACGACGCATAAATGCAAAAGCAATCGCCAAATAAAAAAGCACCAAGCCGGTGGCGTTGGTGCATTGATTTTGCCTTTTAGGCTAGGAAGTAAGAAAAAATAAGGTTTGGATTAACCATTGTTTAGGTTATCCAAAGTTTATTTTCTTGTCTGACGACGTATAAATGCAAAAGCAATCGCCAAATAAAAAAGCACCAAGCCGGTGGCGTTGGTGCATTGATTTTGCCTTTTAGGCTAGGAAGTAAGAGAAAATAAGGTTTGGATTAACCATTGTTTAGGTTATCCAAAGTTTATTTTCTTGTCTGACGACGCATAAATACAAAAGCAATCGCCAACGCCCCGAGTACTACTGCCCATTCAGCTGGCTCTGGTACTGCAAAAGCTGTCAAATACTTTGTTTCAGGATTCCAATACAAATCGAAATTGCTATCCTTTGTACCACCCTTGAAACATGTTGTTAAATATGTAGTTTCATCAGAAATTTTGCTATCGTCAACATTTTCTATTTTTACCAAGCCTTCTTCAAAGTCTGTAAAATAAACAATACCGAGCGTATCCAAATCTGAGTTTTCAACTTTCGTTGTTAAAGCAGATAAATGGTTTCCTGCCAATGTTACATTGAGAACAGATGCAGAATTATTTTGGTCTAAAATTCTAAGGTCGTTATCAGCACCCAATACTAACGAGACAGTTCTTCCGCCACCGACTTCAATGACAACATCTTTCTGTCCATTAGTACCATTTACAGTTCTCAAAGCATTCGATGCGTTCAAAGTCAAGGTACCACTAAACATTGTTATATAGTTGCTTAAAACCTTTATAGAACTAGTTTCATTTGATTCATCAATCAGAAGACTACCACCATTTAAACTAAGTTTACAATTAAATACTGATGCATCGGCAGTTTTCTGATCAGAAATAACTGAAGTTCCACTGCTGAAATATAAATACTTACCAGAAGCAGTTGTAAGTTCTACTTTACCTGCAAAATTAGAAGCATTCAATTTGTAATCGCCCGCTCCCATATTTGCTACCATTGTCGAACCATTTTCTATATTGAAAGCGACTCTCTTATCTGCATTGAGTGGTGTTGTTGTGTAGAGGACCGAAGTATTGTTTGGATCCTGTTTGCTGTAAACGTACGATACTTTAAAATCTAAATAACCACCATTTTTAACATTTATGTTGGCAACGTTAGTATCTGACCACAAAAAATCTGTGGCTTTTTCAAAAATAGCTGTACAATTATCAACAGTAAAACCACCTTGGACTGCAATAGGAGTTGCACCTTCTTTTACAGAAATGGTAATATCTGCATCAACAGTATCACCTTTGAACTGCATTCCGTTTAAACCAAAGAATGGAAGGTTGTTTGAGCTTGGAGCAATTACAGCCGATGAAACAAACTTTGTACCAGTGTAGCTTCCTAACACAAACGCAGTTGATGATATGGGGTGACGTGGACCATGTGTATTGGTATAAGTAATATCATTACCAGATATGATATAGTTTGTATCTGTACGTATTACTTCACCAGATGTATCTTTATCTATTATTTTATCGGCAGCAAAAGCACTTGTTGCCGACATCAATATTATGGGGATTATTTTTTTCATAAAGTTCCTTTTCTAAAATATAGGCAAATGCTACCCCCCCCTAGCTATCCTTGTCAAGCAAAAAATTATTTTTTTTTACAAAAAATGTGAAATCACAATTCAAATAAAAAAAGCACTCCTAAGAGTGCTTAAAAGATGTTTTGTTTGTAAACTTGTTTATTTTCTTGTCTGACGACGCATAAATGCAAAAGCAATCGCCAACGCCCCGAGTAATACTGCCCATTCAGCTGGCTCTGGTACTGCAATCGCTGTTATATAACCTGTTTTTGAATCCCAATACAACGCATCATAATCAGTATCTGTACCTGCACGCAAGAATGAAACTTCGTTATTTTCGCCCAAGTATTTGTCCGCAATCGTTTCAATTTTAAATAATCCTTCGGCAAAATCTGTAATATACATAAAACCAATGTTATCAGTGTTAGATTGGTCAACATTACCAAATATCAATTCATTGCCGTTTAAAGTTATAACAAAATTTGAACCAACATCTTTATTAGATGTACCACGCAACCAAACACTAGCAAATGAATTTGTAGTTTTATTGCCATTCTCATCTGCATTGAGAATCAATTTTGCAGAATTTGAGAAAGAATTTGCAGTTGTCGAAATTTCTAGAGTAATTTTATCTTGTCCATTTGTTTCATTTGCAGCCAACGCATTTGATGATGACAATGATATCTGTGTCGAGTTTTGTATGGTTATAATACCGCTAGATTTTGTTCCCAATAAAATAGAATTGGCTTCTGAATTTGTAATATTTACTTTAGCACTAGATTCTACCAACCATTTCGATTCTTTAATACCAAAAGTTGAATAATCATCTGCCTTCTGACCTGAGATACTCATTGTAGCTGTGGCGGCTATTTTCATAGACGCATCACTTGGAGACATTGAAAATCTAAACTTTCCGTTTAAATTGGTAGAGCCAAAACGAGGAGACGTCGCATTAACAAAAGTCATATACAACTGCGATGTAGCGTCTACATTAACCTGAGTATTATTTCTGAACGTTACATTGTATAAGTAAACTGTATTACAAGCTTCTACATCTACACGAACACCAGCCATAGCAAGTTCTTGTTGTGTGCCAATATGCCAAACTGCATTTTCAGCACGGTCTTCACCTCTAAACCATAACTCAGCGGCACTATACCCACCTTTCGCTTGCAATGTACCTTCGTCAAAAACTCGTTCACCATCAACTAAGCGATTACCGATTGTAATAGTAGCACCACTTGCTATAGATGGGAATTTTTCGTTATAATAGAAACCAGTATTTAAGGTAAAACCTTCTTCTATTTTTACATCTAAATCTTTTAAACTTCCACCAGACGATCCGACGTGAAAACCAGCTTTGAACGAAGTAATATCACCTGAAACTGCAGCTGTTGCTTTGTTGTTTGAACCATTTACAACATAATATCCACCTCCAGATGGAGCATTTGTAGGAATCGAAATTGAAGAGTTGCTTGCAAAAGCACAGGTTGCCGACATCAATATTATGGGGATTATTTTTTTCATAAATTGCCTTTCTTAAAAATATAGGCAAATGCTACCCCCCCCCTAATAACCCTTGTCAAGCAAAAAAATTTATTTTTTTTACCAAAATGTGTTTTTACTTGCTTTGGTAATAACTTAGAACAAATGTGTATTGTAAGAAATAAAACGTGCCAGTCACGTGCTTAGAACGTCGCTTTTTCTAGTGTAGGCGTACTTGTACGCTAATCAAAAAAAGTGTTTTTTGTAATATGGGCATCATCGCCGATGCTTCGCGTTTGACTCTGTTTGTAAAATAAATATATATAAGTATGGACCACCAGAACAAACGCTCCATAAGCTGTGAGGATCCTCGATTGTGAACCTATATACTATAAGAGCTTTTCAACTGAAAAGCTCTTATAGTTACTAAATTACTAATTTAGGCAAAGGAGAATTGCGTAAGCAATCTCCGCCGGTGCCCGTAGAACAAAAACCTCGCACGTCTTTTAGTGTTTGGAGGCTCGAATTATAAGATACATACCAACTCCTTGAAAAATGAAGTTAGGCAACCATATAAGAATGTCTGGTCGTACATCAGGATATTTTTCGAGCCAAGAAATGAATACGGTCATCATATAGTAAGTCATAGCTAATGAAATGGCTATGGCGAGATTTACAAATGTTTCGCTTCGAGATGCTTTGATGCCAAGAGGAACAGCTAAAACGACCAAAGAAAAAATCGAGAACGCCATTGCAATGTTTTTCTGAATTTGCAGATTTATTTCAATTCTGTCGCGAGCAATACGTTCTGCACGCTGTTCTGGAGGAAGCTTTTCTAGCGGAATTTTGTGCCATGTATGACGTGCTTGCCAAAGTTCATCGAATGTCATACGTTTGGGTTTTTTAACCTCGTTGCGAGATTCTCCGAAAGCTTCAGACAAAGGAATTTTCACGTCTATTTTTTCACAACTCATAAATTCATTTTTGCTACGCGGTATATGTACGTTTTCGAGAACAAAAATAATTTCGTCTGTTTTAGAATTGTAAGAAACTGTTGCCTTATCTGATTTAAATGACGCAACTACTTCATTTTTGTTGTTTAGTTGCCATAAGCTGAAACCATTTAAAATATTAGCAGATGTTTCTGTTCCATTGGCGTATATTACATATCCTGGAAAATCTTTTACAAACTTCCCCGCTTGTATAAATTGACTAGGATTTTTTCTGATTACATTTTTTATTGCATTCTTGTACTCGTAACTAGCCTTAGGTGCGTAATAAAAATTTATGTAAAGAGAAACGCCACTAGCTATGATAGCTAAAAGGAATACAGGTGCAATCATAGAGTATATCGAACGTCCACAAGCTTTCATAGCAACAATCTCGCTTTGTGCAGACATTCTTCCAAAAACTAGAAGAATTCCAGTAAGCATACCCATCGGCAACGAGTACGGAATGACTGCAGGAATTATCAGCGACACCACCTTCACAAAAAAAGCAAAATCAATTCGTCCCGATATCAATTCATCTATAACCGACTTAAAGATATTTCCCAACACTAGCACAAAAACAAATAGGGCAACAGTCATAAATGCTGCACCAGCTACTTGATAAAAAATATATCTGCCTAATTTTCCCATTTCTAATAAATAATAAGCAACATAAATGCCCATAATGGCAATACAAAAATATTGCAAAGATAAAAAAATTCTAAATAATGGCGTTATATATTATTTAAATTTGTGTAATAAATTTATGAAGAAAATTACAAAGAAACAAACATCTACTAAAAAAACTCCCCTAACAAAAAAAGCTACTGATGAAAAAGTAGCTAAAATGGAAAATTCTATATTGCGTCATCTAGAAACATCAATGGCACGCGAACGAAGTGAAGCGTCTATTAGAGACTGGTGGGTAGCAACTGTTTTGGCAATCAGAGAAAATACAATGAGTAATTTCATCGAAACGATGAAACGTCAAAGAAACTCTGATGCACGCAGAATTTATTATATGTCGTTAGAATACCTAGTAGGTAGATTAACAGAAGATACGCTCGTAAATATCGGAATGCTTGATGTCACAAAGAAAGCTCTAGAAAATCTAGGTTTGAGATATACCGATGTTATGAATGCCGAAGTTGATATGGGACTTGGCAATGGCGGTTTGGGTCGTCTTGCAGCGTGCTTTCAAGATTCGCTTGCTACGCTTGATTACCCTGCTGTCGGCTATGGTATACGCTATGAATTTGGACTCTTCACACAAAGCTTTAAAGACGGTAAACAAGTAGAATCGCCTGATAACTGGTTAAAATATGGTTCACCTTGGGAGATAGTTCGTCCAGAATACACAACACGCGTAAGCGTTGGCGGAAAAGTAGAAAATTCAATCAACAACAAGGGCGACTGGGCTCCAATATGGAAACCTCAAGGAGTTCTTATGGGCGTACCTTGGGATATTCCAGTAGTTGGTTATGGTGCTCGCACTGTAAATTTCTTGCGTTTGTGGGAATCTAGAGCATCAAATGAATTCGACCTCAACGCATTTAATCAAGGCGGATACGCTCAAGCCGTTCATGAAAAAGCAATGAGCGAAACTATATCTAAGGTATTGTATCCAAACGATAAAACTGAAAATGGAAAACTTGTGCGTTTAATGCAACAGTACTTTTTTGTATCGTGTTCGGTACAGGATATTATACGCAGATATTTGGCACGTCATAAAGATTGGTCAAAATTTACAGACAAAGTTGTAATCCAATTAAATGATACCCATCCAGCAATTGCAGTTCCTGAATTGATGCGCTTACTGGTTGATGAACATGAGATGAAATGGGATGATGCTTGGGCAATTTGCCAAAAGGTATTTGCATATACAAATCACACTCTATTACCTGAAGCATTAGAAAAATGGTCGGTTACATTCTTCGAAAAACTATTGCCACGACATCTGCAAATTATTTATGAAATTAATTCGCGTTGGTTGG
Organism: Opitutales bacterium; assembly: GCA_017623955.1. Next base: position 5,670 of record JAGAOA010000085.1, on the reverse strand, counting down.
CGAAAGTAGCAGAACGTTTCCCAAATAATCCACAAAAACTAGAATCGTTGTCTATTATTGAAGAATCTTCCCCAAAGATGATTCATATGGCGTATTTGGCTGTTGTGGGCTCATTCAGCGTAAATGGCGTTGCTGCATTGCATACTGAATTGCTCAAAGATAGTGTTCTTAGAGATTTCTACGAAATGTCGCCTGAAAAATTCAACAACAAGACAAATGGTGTAACACCACGTCGTTGGTTGAAAGTTTGCAACCAAGAGCTTTCAGATCTCATAGACTCTAAAATTGGACAAGATTGGGTCACCGACCTCGACAAACTCAAAAAATTGGAAAAATATGCCGATAACGCAGCATTCCAAAAAGCGTTTATGGATGTAAAGCTAAACAATAAAAAGAAGATGGCTGAAATAATCCGTAAAACTTGCGGAGTAGAAGTAAATCCAGAAGCACTCTTCGATGTTCAAATTAAGCGTCTACACGAATATAAGCGTCAACATCTAAACTTGTTACACATACTAACTCTTTACAAAGAATTGTTGCACAATCCAGATATGGAAATGGCTCCGCGTGTGTTCTTGTTCGGTGCTAAAGCTGCTCCAGGATACGACATTGCTAAGAATATAATCTATGCAATAAATAAAATTGGAGACAAAATCAATAACGACAAACGTATTAAAGATAAACTTAAAGTAGTGTTCATTCCAAATTATAGTGTCTCGGCTGCAATGAATATAATTCCTGCCGCAGATTTATCAGAACAAATTTCAACAGCAGGCAAAGAAGCATCGGGAACAGGTAATATGAAGTTAGCACTTAACGGTGCTTTGACAATGGGAACACTTGATGGTGCCAATGTAGAAATTAAAGAATGCGTTGGTGATGACAACATATTTATCTTTGGTATGACAGTTGATGAAGTTCAACAGCTAAAAGCTAGAGGATATAATCCATGGGAATTCTACGCAAAGAATAAAAACCTCAAAGAAATTCTCGACTGGATTGTTTCAGACTACTTTATGCCAGAAAATCCACAAGCATTTATGCCTTTGAGAAAATCTATTCTCGATTGGGGCGACCCATTTATGGTTTGTGCCGATTATCAAGCATATTGTGACGCTCAAAAAGAAGCAGATAAGGCTTTCCGCGATAAAAAACGTTGGGCAAAAATGGCAATTCTCAACACTGCACGAATTGGCAAATTCTCATCCGACCGCACAATTACAGAATATGCAGAAGATATTTGGAATTTGAAAAAGATATAATATAATTTCCAAAAGCAATGAAACTGACACTAAAGAAAGTGTCAGTTTTTTCAAAAAAAATAACAAACAAAAAGGCAATTAGTTTGAATTGCCTCTTTTATTTTTACTTAAAAATTATTCCCACTCAATTGTTGCAGGTGGCTTCGACGAAATATCGAGAACTACGCGATTAACGCCTTTAACTTCATTGATAATTCTATTAGAAATCTTGCCTAGAATATCATGTGGAATGTGAGCCCAATCGGCTGTCATAGCATCTTGACTTTCAACGATACGCAATGCAATAACGTTGTCGTATGTACGTTCATCGCCCATCACACCTACTGTCTTTACTGGAACAAACACTGCAAATGCCTGCCACAAACTGTAATACAAACCACTTGCATACATTTCTTCCATGAGAATTGCATCAGCCTCACGGAGAATATCGCAATACGATTTCTTAACTTCACCTACAACACGAACACCCAAACCTGGTCCTGGGAATGGATGACGCCACAAAACTTCTTTTGAAAGACCTAACTCTTTACCCAATGCACGAACTTCGTCTTTGAACAACTCGCGAAGAGGCTCAAGCAACTTTAACTTCATACGCTTTGGCAATCCACCTACGTTATGGTGGCTCTTAATAAGCGATGCCGGATTTCCTGCAATCGGCACACTTTCTATAACGTCAGGATACAAAGTACCTTGAGCCAAGAAATCTACTTTACCGATTGACTTTACAGCTTTATCAAACACTTCAATGAATGTCTTACCGATAATCTTACGTTTGCGTTCTGGATCTTTTACGCCCTTCAAACGACCCAAGAAAAGCTTTTCGGCACGAACAGTTTTCATCTTAATTTTGAAATTATTTTTGAAAAGTTCTTCAACTTTTCTGCGTTCGTCTTTACGGAGCAAACCATTATCTACAAACACACAAGTGAGTTGGTCTCCAATGGCTTTATGGATTAACGCTGCCGCTACCGATGAATCAACGCCACCACTTAAGCCCAAAATTACTTTTTCCTTACCGACTGTTTTACGAATATCCTCAACTGCCTTTTCTACATAATCCGACATTGTCCAATCACCCGTGCAACCGCAAATATTATAGAGGAAGTTTTTTATAATTTCCATACCAAGTGGCGTATGAGCGACTTCCGGATGGAACTGCATTCCATAGAACTTACGTTTCTTGTTCTCTATGAGTGCATATTCTGAATTTTCTGTTGTACCTATAGCCTTAAAGCCCTCTGGCAACTTTGCTATTCTATCACCATGCGAATTCCACACTTGAATAGGACCTTTTATACCCTTTAACAAATCGCTATCGTTAGATGTAAACGATAACTTACCCAAACCATATTCGCGTTGTTTGCTTGATACAACCGTACCACCAAGCATTTTGCCCATCAATTGCAAACCGTAACAAATTCCTAGAACAGGAACACCCAACTCAAAAACTTTTGGATCTGGACGAGGTGAACCTTTCGACAACACACTTGCTGGACCTCCTGATAAAATAACACCACATACTCCTTGTTTCTTGAGAACTGAAGCCTTTGTATTGAACGGCATTATTTCGGAATAAACACTACACTCGCGAATTCTACGGGCTATAACCTGTGTATATTGCGAACCGAAGTCTAAAACTGCTATTTTTTGATTCATATTATTAGTGGGTATTTGGCTTTATTAGAATTTTAATTCAGAGTTTTTATAGTTGCAATTTGGACAAGATTTAGATCTCTCGCCCTCACGCGATACATAAACCGAGTTGCATTTCAAACAGTGAAATGTACTTGTCTTCGATATATTCTCATACGCTTTATTGTGACGATGCGAATATATCAAATAAGCAATAGTTTCTACCACAATTGCTACACAAAGTACAATAGAAAAAAACTCGGACAAGCTCATTTATAAAAAAACACAAACGCACCCGTTATTGCGAGTGCGTTTGGATTTGAGATTCAAAGACTATTATTCCTTTGTTTCTTCAGCACTTGCTTTTTTCTTTGCTACTTTTTTAGTTGCAGCTTTTTTAGTTGCTTTCTTTGTAGCAGTTTTCTTAGCAGGCTTCTTTTCTTCTGTAGCTTCTTCTACTACTGGAGCTTCGTCTGCCTTTGGAGATTCTGCTTTTGTAGCTTTCTTTGGCTGTGCTTTATAACCTTGGTCATCTGCTTCGATAAGCTCAATGATTGCCATATCGGCAGCATCGCCAACACGTTTTACAAGCTTATAAATGCGAGTATAACCTCCTTCGCGCTTTAGGAATTTAGAAACCTTTTCTGCAAAGAGGAAGTGTACTGCACTAACATCGCGAATTTTTGCGAGTGCCTGACGACGATAATGAAGCTTCTTAGCTGTATCATCGGTAGCGGCAGCTTTCTTTGCCAATGTTATCATTTTTTCGGCGAAAGGACGCAATGCCTTTGCATAACCGAGTGTTGTCTGAATTTTATCGTGGCGGAAGAGAGCCGATGCCAACGATGCCATAATGGCTTGGCGATGTTCTTTCTTTACGCCCAACTGATGTCTATGTTTTTGATGACGCATTTTCTTTTAATTTCTAAAATTATATTGTTGTTGAATCTATCAAGCTACCGTCGATTTTCATACCTAACGACAATCCCAACTGTTCGAGCTTGCTCTTGATTTCGTTCAACGACTTCTTACCGAAGTTGCGATACTTGAGCATTTCTTGTTCAGATTTCATTGCCAATTCACCAACGGTTGTGATATTTGCGTTATTCAAGCAATTAGCAGCACGAACCGACAACTCAATTTCATTTACGCTCATATTCAAGAGCTTTCTGAGTCTGTTTTGTTCTTCGCTTACTTCTTTGCCTGCTGTTTCGAACTCAATATCTTGTTGATTTACACTATCGAATACATCAACATGGTGTTTGAGAATAACTGCGGCTTCTTTCAAAGCTTCATCTGGAGTTATTCTACCATCTGTCCAAATTTCGAGAGTCAACTTATCGAAGTCTGTCATTTGACCTACGCGTGTTGCATCGACTGTATATTTAACCAACTCAATAGGACTGAACAGTGAATCAACTGGAATTACACCAATTGCTTGATCTTCACTCTTATTTTCTTCTGCTGGTCTCCAACCTCTGCCACAAGAAATTTCAACTTCTGCGTGGAATTTACGTTTAGAGTCTAATGTGCAAATTATTTGTTCTGGATTTACAACTGTAATATCAGCATCTGCTTGGATATCTGCTGCTGTAATTGTGCCTTCCTTTTCAACATCAATCATCAAACGCTTGTTTTCACGATCATGACTAATGAGCTTTATTTTCTTCAAGTTCAACACTATATCCGTAACATCTTCTACGATTCCATCTACACTCTGAAACTCGTGATCGACTCCGTCTATCTTTATTGAGCTGATAGCAGCACCTTCTATTGAACCAAGAAGAACGCGGCGTAGCGCATTTCCAATTGTATGACCGAACCCAGTCTCAAATGGATCTGCCACATACTTTGCATAGGTGCTTGTTGCACTTTCTTCGTCTTTTACTAGACGCTTTGGGAGTTCAAACTTTCCGAGGCGTTTTGCCATTGTCTTCTCCGTTTCTATAGGGTTAATTACTATCGCGAATAGAATTCAACGATGAGCTGATCGTTAATTGTCTTATCCATTTCATCGCGAATTGGCAAGCGGCTAATTGTACCGCGATAAGCTTCATCTACTCTTTCAATCCAAGCAGGTGCAGCTCTGAGTTGCAATTCATCGAGTGATTTTTGGGCGAGCTGACGTGATGATGTTCTATCACGAACTTCTACTACGTCACCAGGTTTGCAAGAAAAGCTTGGTATATCTACCTTCTTGCCATTTACTTGTACGTGTCCGTGAGTAACGAACTGACGTGCTGCTTTGCGTGTTGGTGCAAAACCTAAGTGATAAATTATATTGTCCAAGCGAATTTCTAGCAACTGCATGAAAATTTCACCAGTAACACCACGCTGACGCTTTGCTCTTTCGAATGTCAAACGGAATTGTTTTTCGCTCAAACCATACATAAAACGAAGCTTCTGCTTTTCGCACAAACCCATCGAATAGTCTGACACACGACGGCGCAATGTTTTACCATGTTGACCTGGAATATAAGGTTTCTTTGTCATCGCCTTTTTCGACTGGAACAATGCCATGCCAAAACGACGATTAACTTTTTGTGTTGGTCCTGTATAACGAGACATGTCTTAAATTCTCCTGTCCTACTGATTATACGCGGCGGCGCTTTGGTGCGCGGCAACCATTGTGTGGAACTGGTGTAACGTCGGTAATTGCTGTTACGATGAAACCCAACGCCTGCAATGAACGAATAGCTGAATCACGACCCATTCCTGGTCCTTTTACATCAACAGCTACTTCCTTCATACCATGGCTCATTGCAACTTTACCTGC
>JAGAOA010000084.1 GCA_017623955.1 Opitutales bacterium | reverse complement strand
GGCGAAAATTCAGGACACTTCATCTTCTCAGAAATATCGCCGTGTGGCGATGGTTTGGCTGCTGCGCTGTCTGTACTTTCTGTTATGAAATCAACATCTAAGAAATTGTCGCAGTTGCGTGGTGGTGTTGCAATGTATCCAAATAAATCTAAAGCGTTGAAAGTCGAACGTAAAACGCCTATCGAACAAACCCCTAATCTATCAAAATCTATATCAGAATGCGAACAAATATTGGGAACTAAAGGTAGGCTTTTGGTACGTTATTCTGGAACTGAAAAGAAAATTCGCCTTTTAGTAGAAGCAAAAGATGTGAAACTTGTTGATACTTGTATGCAAATTTTAGAAAAATCAGTAGAAAATGACTTGCAGTAATTTTTGTTTTTATTAAACTACCTCTTTGAATTTTAACAACTACTTATTTATGGCAGAACAATCACAAGAAATAAAAGAAATAACAATCGCAGAACTCGATCCTCGTTTGGCAAAAAATATAGCTAATGCCGAAAATTCGCTTGCAAAGAACCCCGATTACACAATCGATATTTGTAATACAGTTTTGAATAAATATCCAAATTGTGTGGAAGTTCGCAAAATATTGCGTCAAGCGCAGTATAAGAAGTATGGCAAAGGTAGCCCAATTGCAAAAATAATAGCATCGGTAAAATCGTTTGTGCTTTCAACAAAAGCAGATAGTATGATAAAGAAAAATCAAGCTCTCGAATTGTTGAATATGGCAGAAGCACTGATGAGCGAATGTCCTGATAATCCAGTTGCAGTAAAAGTATTAGTTAAAGCAGCCGAAGCTCTAAATTATCTAGGAGTAGCCGCAACAGGATACCAAGCAATAGTTCAGTATGCACCAACAGAAGCAAATTTGATAGCATTGGCAAATGCTTATATCAAAAATAAGCAACCAGACGAAGCTATGCAAATTGCAGAAAGCGTATTGTTAAAAAATAGAGCAAATGGCGAAGCTCAAGCAATAGCCCGAACAGTATCTGTTATGAAGACAATGAATAAGGGTAAATGGGAAGAAGGCGGTAGTGCAAAAGATAAAGTTAAAGATGCCGATGCTCAACTTGAACGTGAACGTCAAACAAGTACAGTCAACGACGACGAAACTGTTGCAAAGTTTGTTGAAGACCTTAAAGTTAAGATTGCTGAAGACGAACAAAATATCAATCTATATAAAGATATTTGCAGATACTTACGCCAGTTGAAGCGTTATAGCGAAGCATTAGAATACGTCCGTATGGCTCGCAAACAACCATTGGGTGCAGGCGATACAACATTTGAAAAGCTTGAAAAAACACTTATGGTTCAAGAAATGGAACAAGCTAGAGACGCACTCCAACAACAACTTGATGCGGACTCAAACAACGCAGAACTTGCTACAAAGCTCAGAGAAGCAAATGATAAGATTGCAGAAATTAAGCTCAACAATGCAAAATAACAAGTTGAACGTTATCCAAATGATTACGAAGCTCGTTTCCAATTAGGTAAACTTTACCTTGAAGCAGGCGTACTAGACGAAGCAATCAAACAGTTGCAAACAGCTCAACGTAGTCCAAAACATCGTATGCAGTCATTGTTAGGTCTTGGTAGAGCATTCTCAATGGGTGGAAAGTTCGACTTGGCTGTTGATCAACTTATAACAGCAAAAAATGAATCAAAGTTGATGAACGATGATAAGAAAGAAGTCATCTACGAATTGGCTTCAACTTATGAAAAAATGGGTAATAAAGACGCGGCTTTTGCGGAATATAAAGAAATATATCAAATTGATGCATCGTATAAAGATGTTTCAGCTAAGGTTGATTTCTATTATTCGCAAAAGTAAATAAACATTTAATAATACATACAAAAAAACGCACATTCGTGCGTTTTTTTGTGTAAAATTATAAAAAAGAAAAATTAAAGCTTTGTGACAATCGCATCAGCTAAACCATAGTCAATAGCCTCTTGAGCAGTCATAAAGAAGTCTCTGTCAGTATCAGCCGTAACCTTATCAAGCGGTTGTCCCGATGCGTCAGCTAAAATCTTGTTGAGTTCTTGACGCATACGTTCTAATTCCATAGCTTGAATGTGCATATCAATAGCAGTACCGCTCATCTCGCCCATTATCAAAGGTTGATGAATCATAACTCTTGCACTTGGGAATAAGAAACGCTTTCCTTTTGGAGCTGCCGATAATAGAATAGAACCCATACTCATGGCAATACCTGTAACAACAACCTTAACAGGAGCCTTTATTAGTTTCATTGTGTCGTAAATTGACATACCAGCACTGATAGAACCACCAGGAGTGCTCAAATAAAGAGTTATCTCTTTTTTATGATCCAGCATATCAAGATACAAAAGCTTTTCAACTATATCAGCAGCACTTTTATCTGTTACAGAATCCCAAAGAAAAATTTTACGTTCTTGCATAAAATGCTTTTGCATTTCTGCATTTATAGGCGAGTTTGATTCCTTGTTTTTGTCTTCCTTACATGTATTCATAATTTATATATTTCTTAAAGATTAATAAAATAAATAATTTTAACTATTTGTTTTTTGAAATTTCAAATAATGCATATCCTGAAAATAAGTTTGGCATAAAGTTGCATGGAACTTCCCAGTCTCCACGCAAAAAATGTTCGCGTCTTATAGATATTTCGTTCTTTTTACAAAATTTCTTAAAAGAATTTACAGAAATAGAGTTCATAGGTCTCGAAGCCTCCCATCTGCTAGGATATACTTCATTCACAATTCTATCTCCTGTAAATAAAACGCTCAATCTGTTTCGCCAGTAAGCATAATTTACAAATCCAACAGCAACACATCTAGCCACGCGAAGCGATTCAGAAATAACTTCACTTGCGTTTTCTAGCTCAGGTAGCGTACGGGAACAAATAATCCAATCGAAAGAATTATCATCGAACGAAGAAAGAATATCCATTATATCCCCGTGATAAGCATTCACACCTTTCTTTATACATAACGATATTTTTTCAAAATCGCTATCAACTCCAACTGCATAAACATTTTTGCGTTGAACTAGTTCGTGTAATAAAATTCCGCGTCCACAGCCTAGATCAAGCACACTCTGGCCTTCGCCTACCCATTCACTGATAGCTTTAAGCTCTATCTTCTTTTTTAGAAGATTTTTCTGATTTTTCTCCTCAGTCATTCAAAAAATATTCTATAAGTTTATAAAGTTTTGGAGAGTGAATAAGGAATGAATCATGTCCTAATTCGCTTTTTATTTCTGCGTACGAAGCTGTTTTGCCAATTCGTAATAAAGCTTTTACAATTTCTCTATTTTGAGACGGTGGAAATAACCAATCGCTAGTAAAGCCTACTACTAAAAATTTAGCCACTACATCTTTAAAGGCTACCTCTAGCGAACCTCCATTCAAACGCAAATCAAATAAGTCCAAAGCTCTAGTGAAGTATAAATAAGAATTTGCATCAAATCTATTAACAAAACTCTGTCCTTGATGATGTAAATAACTTTCAACTTCAAATGATGGTTTAAAAATTTCTTCTCCAGAAATCCTGCGATGATCACGTCCAAATTTATCTTCCATCCCAATGTCCGACAAATATGTAATATGAGCCATCATTCTAGCAATACCTAAACCAACACTAGGTACACGCTCAAGAGCATAATTACCACCTTGCCAAATTGGATCTTGCATAATAGCAGAACGCCCTACTTCATTAAAAGCAATAGCCTGAGCATTTTGACGTGAAGTCGTTGCAAGAGCACATGCACGTTCTACTCGATTAGGAAAATCAATAGCCCATTGTAAAACCTGCATACCGCCCATACTTCCGCCTATAACCATCTTGAGTTTATCTATACCCAAATGTGTTATTAATCTTTCTTGAGCGGCAACCATATCCTGTATAGTAACAGCAGGGAAAGTCAAATTGTAGCGTTGATTTGTAAGCGGATTTATAGATACAGGACCCGTAGTTCCTCTACAACCTCCAATGCAATTAGAACAAATTATAAAATATTTGTTTGTATCGAGAGGCTTTCCCACCCCTATAATATTGTTCCACCATCCAGATTTTCTGTCTTCTAAAGAATAGACACCAGCACAGTGATGATCGCCAGTCAGTGCATGACAAACTAGGATAGCATTAGATTTATCCTCATTCAATCTGCCATAAGTCTCATATCTGATATTGAAAGATTGCAATTCTCCGCCTAATTTAAATCGCAAAGGAGTATTGCAGAAATAGTCTTTATAAGTAACTATACCTACATCACCGCCGTCTTTTAAGAAAGATGTGTCTTCAAAATCGTTCATTATTTATGTAATAGAGTATCGTATATAAAGTCGATACAATCAACATTATTTTCAAATAAGATGATTATAAGTTGCATTTATTTTTCATAAAGTCAAATATTCAGCAATAAAAGCTCCAAAAAACTTGAAAAATGATTTAAAAAAAGTGTTGATAAATTTTTAGAATACCCCATAGTAATGATTTTAAATTTAGCAACTATTAAGAAATATTTATAGCAATGAGTTCCATACTTATAGGAATATTTACACTCGTATTGGTAATTGTCTGCATTTTATTGGTGCTGGTAATTTTGATGCAACGTCCGAATGCAAATTCAGGCATGGGGTCAGCATTGGGAGGCGGAGCTGCCGAAGGTATGTTTGGTGGCGAAGCTGGCAATGTGTTAACAAAAGCCACGGTAAAATTGACAGTTTTGTTCTTTGTAATTTCTGCTGGATTATATTTGGGCTATATTTGGCAGACGGGCGGAAGTAAGATTGAACAACCGCAAACACTTTCTCTTTCTGCTGTATCTGGCAAAGAAGAAAAATCAAAGCCAGCAACTAGTGATGCAACAAAGAAAAGCGAAGCAGTAAAGAAAGAAGTAGAAAAGAAGGCAGAAGCTCCAGCTAAAAAGTAAAGTTTTATGACAAACTCTTTTACATCAATTTTGAGCACATTCATTGTGCTCATTTTTTTGTTTTGTTCGGCACACGCACAAAACATCAAACGTCCTAAATTTAGTGGAGGTATAGATTTATCGCCAGAAGCCGCCTCAGAACGTTGGCAAGAGTTTTCCAAATCTAAACTTGGAGGAGATTATTGCATGATGTTTGAAATAAAACATCGTCCACGCAAGAGTGAAGAAATAAAATATGTTGGCTATATGTTAGGGACCGAGAGAAACGGAGTAGTTTACACACGTATACGAGTTGCCCCAGTATCAACACCAACAAAGATAGAAGAGTATATCTTCAAGAATGCTCCATCAAAATCTGAAGTTTGGAAATTACAAAATGGCAAGTTCAAACGCCTACCTCTCAAAGATTGGACATCTCCAATTTGTACAGGTTTACTCTATTCTCCCTTCGATCTGCTTATGCCATACAAGCATTGGACACCTACGTACGTTGGTGCAGATAAAATTGGTCAAGCTGTACATCTGTACGATTTAACATCGTCGGAATTTCCATCAAAAACAGTCCGAGTTGCTCTTTCTAGAGACTTTAATGCACCTGTTCAAATTGTAATTTTTGGCAAAGACGAATATAAAACGGCAAATCTTGGTTCAGTAAAAAAAGTTGACGGACTTTGGATAATGCGTGAAGCCTCAGTAAAAGATGAACGTACAAAAGATAAAGATATACTGCGTTTTACCACAGCTAAATTCAAATTAAATCTACCCTTATCTATTTTCTTGCCAGATGCACCAAGGAATGTAGACTTACCTGCAATGAAACGTCTTTAGTTTGTATTTTAGTAGCCGATTCTATAATAACACCTAAAAAAATATGAAAGCTTTATACGAAAAATTGGCAAAAACCCTCTGCGGACACTCTACCAAAATTGCCGCAGGAGAACATGTATTGATAGATGTATCGGAAACGCCACCCGAAATGGTTTCAGCCTTGATAGATGAAATCACAGAACGCGGAGCGTATGCACACGTTAAAATTTCTAATCAAAAAATATCTAGAAAATTAGCCCAAACGGCGACTTTAGGAAGATTGGAAGTCGATGCAGATGTCGCACTTTATCAAATAAAGAAAATGAATGCCTATATCGCAATCCGCGGGGCAGAAAATATATTTGAAAATTCCGATGTTCCGCAAGAGCAAATGTCGTTGATATCCTCAGCAATGAAAGCTTCGCTAGATTGGCGCGTAGGTAAGACGAAATGGGTTGTATTGCGTTGGCCAACACCATCAATGGCACAACTTGCACAAATGAGTACCGAAGCCTTTGAAAAATTTTACTTCGATGTCTGCACAATGAACTATGCAAAAATGGCAGAAGGAATGCAGGCAATGAAAGAGTTGATGGAGTCAACCGATAAAGTGAAAATTGTTGGTGAAGGAACCGACCTAAGTTTTTCAATCAAAGGAATGACCGCCATTGGTTGTGGCGGGCAATATAATATTCCCGATGGTGAAATTTTCACAGCCCCAGTTCGAGATAGCGTAGAAGGTTATGTAACATATAATGCCCCCACCGTTTATAACGGAGTTTCATTCGATTCTATACGCTTGGAATTTTCCAAAGGTAAAATCATAAAAGCATCATCTCCGAATAATACTACAAAATTAGCCGAAATATTGTCGTCAGATGAAGGAGCAAAATACATTGGCGAATTTGCATTAGGATTTAATCCCTACATAACCACAGCTATGCGAGACATCCTCTTCGATGAAAAAATTGCAGGTTCATTTCACTTTACACCAGGACAAGCATACGATGAAGTCGATAACGGAAATCGCTCGCAAGTCCATTGGGACCTAGTATGTATCCAAACTCCAGAATATGGTGGAGGCGAAATATACTTCGATGATAAACTAATTCGCAAAGATGGTCTTTTTATTGGTGAAGGTATAGAAAAACTCAACCCCGCTTATCTTAAATCCTAATGTCAGAGCTAATCCGCAAATATATACATCCCGAAAACGCATCTCCAGAGCGAGCCGACAAAGCTATATCTGCATTCTTGTCTGAAGAAGTTTCGCGTTCGCGTTTAGAAGAGAGCTTCAAACTTGGCAAAGTAAAAATGGGGGGGCAATCTATCATAAAGAAGCATAAACTTTTTGCTGGTGATGAAGTAGAAATAGAAATTCCCGAACCATTGCCAAGCGAAGTTGTACCAGTCGATATCCCCGTTGAAATACTTTATGAAGATGAAGATGTAATCGTCGTTAACAAACCCGCTGGGATGACAGTTCATCCAGGAAGTGGTACGGGAGATGACACATTAGTCCATGCAATGATGTACCATACCAAAGGCAATCTAAGTATGGCTGGCGGAACAATGCGTCCAGGAATAGTTCATCGCCTAGATAAAGAGACATCTGGAGCAATGATTATGGCAAAGACCGATAACGCCTATTATCGCTTGGTTGAATTGTTTTCAGAACGTGAAATAGATAAACGATACCTAGCAATAGTTTGCGGAGTTCCAACAATCCGTAGCGGAATAATACGTAAATCTATCGGTAGACATCCCTCTTTCCGTACAAAAATGTGTGTGTGCGATGATGCTAATGGAAGAGATGCTTGTACTGAGTGGTATATGCAAGAAAAATTTGGCAATAGAGCCGCCTTAATGTCTTGTAAAATTTATACGGGAAGAACACATCAAATTAGAGTACATCTAACCGATATGGGCTTTCCAATCTTGGGCGATTATACCTATTCATTTCAGAAGAATAAAATGAAAGAAATAACCCCACCAGAACGAGTTATGTTGCACGCATTCAAATTGACAATGCCTCATCCAACAAAAGAAGACAAGTTTATAGATGTACAAGCCCCACCACCAAAAGATTTTAACGACTTACTTACAACCTTAAAAAAAACTTACATATAATTCTATTATGCAAAATAAACAACATCTAGAAACGCTTGCAGTGCAAGCAGGTTACGAACCGCAAAATGGACAATCTCGAGTTCCACCGATTATCCAAAGCACAACTTTCGCATACGATGATGCTCAATCTATGGCAGATCTTTTTGATCTAAAAGCCGTGGGGCATTTTTATACGCGTTTGAGTAATCCAACTGTAGAATTTCTCGAAAAGAAAATGGCTGCACTCGAAGGCGGAATAGGAGCTATGGGAACAGCCAGTGGACAAAGTGCAACAACAGCAGTAGTAATGACACTATGTAATGCAGGCGATCATATCGTAAGTGCAAGTACAGTTTATGGAGGCACATCAAACCTTCTAGGTCATAGTTTTGAAAAGCTTGGTATAAAAACAACATTTGTCGATCAAACAGCCTCAGAAGAAGAAATCTTTGCAGCAGTACAACCAAATACAAAATTAATTTTTGCAGAATCATTGTCAAACCCAAGCGTAAAGGTTTTAGATTTTGAAAAATTTTCAAACGTTGCAAAACGGGCGGGTGTTCCCTTTGTAGTAGATAATACGTTCCCAACACCGTTCTTGTGTCGACCAATAGATTTTGGAGCAAATATCGTAGTGCATAGTACATCAAAATATTCTGATGGTCATGCTTGTGCATTGGGTGGAATGGTAATCGACGCAGGTAATTTCGACTTTGCATCATCCGATAAATTCCCAAGCTTCAATACTCCAGATCCAACTTATCACGGTTTAGTCTATACTAAAACATTTGGCAATGCTGCATTTATTGTAAAAGCTCGCACACACGTAATGCGCGACTTTGGTATGATGATGTCTCCACAAAACGCATGGCTTACAAATATGAACTTGGAAACACTTGCCTTGCGAATGGAACGCCATAGTAGCAATGCCGAAAAACTTGCAAACTTTTTCAATAATCACGAAAAAGTTGATTGGGTTAATTATCCATCGTTGCCAAATTCATCCGATAAAGAATTGGCAAAAAAATATCTTAAAGCATGTAGTGGTGTAATGACTTTTGGTCCCAAAGGAGGTCGTGCCGCAGCCGAAAAAGTAATGAATAAATTAAAGCTTGCCAAAATAGTTACTCACGTTGCAGATACAAGAACATGCGTGCTTCACCCAGCAAGTACAACACATCGCCAGTTGTCCGATGTGGAACAAATTTCAACTGGTATCTTACCAGAGTTGATAAGAGTTTCAGTAGGAATTGAACATATTGACGATATCATTGCCGACTTCAACCAAGCTTTAGCATAGATATATACTAAAAATCATATAATAAAAAAACGAGCATTTTAAAATGCTCGTTTTTTTGTTAGAATTAGAACCTATTATTGTTTTGTAGCAGTCAACAACCCATTTTCAATGCGGAAATTTGTCCATCCTTTAGCTTTGATGTTTGTAGCTATATTCGGGTCATCATTGGCAATTCTTATAACTCCATTTCTGAATCCATCTATCTCAACAAAAACGTGTTTGTACCATTTCGATATCAACTTTTGAAAACTTATATCATTAACTTCTTCGCCAATCTTAAACAAGAATGATTGTCTTGCATCAATGCTATCAAATTTTTGGTTTGCATAAGTCTCTATCTTTGTTTCGCGACCTTGTATTATAATTTTGCAAAGTTTGTTTGCAGGCTCGCGTGCCGATATTGGATTTTCTCCATACATCTGTAATCTACTTCTGTCACCTAATCGCAACATATTGCGTGCATAAACTTTCGCACCTTTCTTAAGCTGAAGAAGAGAGCGTTCAATGTACAATCCATTCATACCTTGAAAACCAGTACCATCAACAGTTATACTACCCTTCTCACCTACAACCCTCTGAACATCTAAGAACTTAGTGTTGTCCTTGTGTAACTTTGGATTTGTAATATTCAAAGCACCGTCAATGTTTATTCTAGCAAGTTTGTCAGATTTAAATTCTACAAATTTATCAATATTAGTCGATGAAACATTTACCTTTCCACCAGCTTTAATATCTAACTTAGCAGCCCTTTCCATAATAAAATCACCATTAATATCGAGCGTTCCAAAAACATTTAAAGCCGACCCATTGCTCAATTTAAAAGTTCCAGTCTGCATTCTGGCCTTTCTATGATGATTATCGCCAACGTTTATAATCATTAGCGGAGTAAAATAATGAGTAGGTAAAGCAAAAACATTAAAAGTTCTAAAATGATGTTTTCCCTTTGCAGTATACGCAACTAATGTCTGGTTTAAAAACGAAAGTTGACAAACCTGATAACCAATGCCTTCGCAGTAGGCTACATTGTTCGAACGAACTACTACTGAATTAAAGAAATGAACAGGACTATCAAAAATAATACCAGCATTGTAAGTTGGTGGAGTTTTGGGAGTCTGTTCTGCGTTCATATCTAAAGCAACAGCACCACCCGATGCAGAATTTCTAATAACGACTTTACCACCAGAAATAGTCAAAACCTGTTGAGCTAAACCTCCTTGATTTTTATCATTTCTATAACCTTTAAAGTTAGAAGAAATCGCACTTGAAATTTTAGCATCTTTTTCATTTGTATCAATCGTAAGCGAACCATCTTTGCCGTTTGGAGCAGTCTTTGTCATACTCCATGCAATCTTACCTATACTAGATTTGCTAGCCAAAAATTTCCCCAAGTTAAGGTGTTTAATTTTTACATTTCCATCAATTCTAGAATAACCAGTTGTATCGGTGACAATCAAAGTATCATCTTTCTGAATAACTCTGTTGGCTGGACCTTTTGGAGTCATCCATGCCGCAGGATTAGAAAACGCCTGAGTCTTTCCCTTTTCCCATATTCCGCTTAAATACATATTTTCCGCCGATAAACTTGAACAAAAAAACGCAAGAATCGACACCCCTGTTAAATAAGTATATTTCTTCATAAATTTATTCCTTCTATGTAAGTAGAAACGATAAATATCTGTTAATTTTTATCAAGATAAAAACATAAATTTTACAATGCAAGCATTCCGCTTTCGCCCGTTCTTATGCGATACACCTCATCAACATTGCTCACAAAAATTTTACCATCACCAATTCTACCAGTATGTGCCGACTTCAATATAACCTGAATAACATTGTCTGCAATGTCATCAGGAACACAAATATCTAACACTACCTTAGGCAAAAGTTCAACAGTGTATTCGCTACCTCTATAAATTTCAGAATGTCCCTTTTGACGACCGAACCCCTTAACTTCAGTTACAGTCATACCTTGAATTCCAATTTCTTGAAGAGCATCTTTTACCTCATCAAGTTTAAATGGTTTTATAACAGCTTTTATCATCTTCATAAATAATCCTTTGTCGGATAAAATTTTTGTATTTTGTAAGAGCTTGTCAATTTTATTTAAGCGTTATATAAGATTTTTGATTGAAATAAAATAAAAAAACAATGATATTATAAGCTATTATGACACTAGAAGAACAACTTGAAAAATTTTTAAATAAAGCCCCAACAATCGACGAAACCGCATACGTAAGTAAGAATGCAGTTTTAATAGGCGATGTTACAATCGCAAAAAACGCTAGTGTATGGCCTGGATGCGTACTTCGTGCCGATATAAATTCAATAGAACTCGGAGAAAACTCAAACTTGCAAGATGGAACAATGGTTCATTTAGCAGACGATGCAGGAGTTAAAGTCGGTAAAAATGTTACCGTAGGACACGGAGCAATTTTGCATGCGTGCGAAATACAAGATGGATGTTTAATAGGAATGGGAGCAATAGTCTTAGATAAAGCTGTTATCGGGAAAGGTTCAATAGTAGGAGCTGGCGCATTGGTAACAAAAAATACAGTTATTCCAGAAGGCTCATTAGTATTGGGATCTCCAGCAAAAGTTGTAAAACAGCTCGATGAAAAAACTAGCGAAGGTCTTGCATACTGGGCAAAGAAATACGTAAAACTCGCCCAAGCCAACAAAGCCTTAGAACAGAAACAATAATGAGCCTAGAAGACGCAATTTTACGACGCAACGAACGTATCAAAAGCATAGCCAAAGATATAGCCTATGTTTTTGAACAATCGAAAGCAATCACACTTGAAATCGGTTGTGGTAAGGGACATTACTTGAGTGCATACGCTGTAGCCTTTCCTGAAGAAACCTGTATTGGTATAGATTTAATCTCAGAACGAGTACGTGATTCTCAACGACGTTCAAAAAATAAAAATGCCACAAATGCCCATTTCTTCAAGGCAGAAGCGTTGGAATTTTTAGAAGCCCTACCGCGAGATGTCGTTTTAGAAAAGATATTCATCTTTTTCCCAGACCCTTGGCCAAAAGAACGCCATCATAAACGTCGTTTGATGCAAGGGGAATTTCTCGATTATATCCGACAATTTGCTCATGCAGGCACGAAATTGTACTTTAGAACAGATCATACAGAATACTTTGAATGGACCCGCGAAGTGCTCAATGCAAATTCTAATTGGAATATCTTACCCGACAACACATTGTTGCTTGAAGAAGTTTCGCAATTCCAACGAATTTTACCAGAATTCAATACTTTGGTGGCTGAAGCAATATAAGAAGAGTAATATATAAATATGAGATGTATAAAAATTATTCTTTTTGCATTGATTGCCGTAATTATACATAACTCATTGCCGTACGTCTCGCCTTATACATCTGTGTTAGTTTTGTTGCCTATCGTTTTTTTGTTTTTATTAACAACTAAAAAACGATACTCATACCCAGCCAATGATATAAAAATAATTGTTGGCTGGGTAAGTGTTTTTATTTTTGGTATTCTTGTTTTACTTACACCACATTCATTAAAGTTAGTAATACATACAATATATAGCTTTGTATTATGTGGAATTGATAGCCCTAATTTACAAATAAAAGGAATTGCGCCCCTTGATAAAACTAGTATAGCAGAATTTATTGCTTATGGAGTATTCTTGCTAACGATAGCATCAATATATCTTAGATGTTTTTTTATTAAAAATGATAAATATTTTAAGATTGTTGCCTATTCTTTACAAATAACAATACTTTCCACTGCTTTGTTATTTTTTATTTCATCAACAATACTGTTGAGTGCGTATGTCTACGTAAATAGTTGGACATTTTGTCGTATATGTGGCTTTGTATATCTATCAATAAATTTTATTTGGTCGTCTTTACTTATAAAAGAACTTATAGTAAAAAACGAACAACCAAATCAATAAAGACTTGGTTGTTTTTATAAAATCGTTTTAAACCGATTTTATTGACACATATCGAAAACTAATTCGCCTCCTTGCATTATGTCGTTATGCGATATCGTTTTCTTTGTATATGGTTTTCCGTTTAGTTTTACACTTTTTACATACTTAGCTTTGCGAGAAAAATTGTTGGCTTTTATCACAAACTTTTTCCCTCCATCAAGATTAATGGTAGCTCCCGACATTTGAGGGGCACCCAATACATACTCAGCACCACATGGATTTACAGGATAAAATCCCATAGCCGAAAATATGTACCAAGCACTCATTTGCCCACAGTCGTCATTACCACATAATCCTAGAGGCGTATCGTCGTACATCTTGTCGCAAATTTCTCTTACAAGTTCTTGAGTTCTGCGAGGTTGATCTGCAATCGCAAACATGTAAGCGATATGATGACTTGGTTCATTGCCGTGAACATACTGACCAATCAAACCGGATATATCGTGGCTTTTCTTGACTGTTTTAAAATCGCGTGAATCTTGAACAGTAAATAATTGATTTAATTTTTCGCAAAAAGCTTCTTTGCTACCAAAAAGCTCAATGAGACCTTCGACATCTTGTTGAACGTGCCAAGTGTATTGCCATGCACTTGCTTCTGTGTAGTCGCAATGAATGCGTGGATACAACGTGTAGTCGAAAGGATTAAAAGGCGTACGCCAATTCCCCGCCTTATCTCTCGCACGCATAAATTTTGTTTCTGGGCAAAATAAATTTTTGTAAAATTGCGAGCGACGTTTAAATTCTGCTTCAACTTTTTTGTCGCCCAATTTTTGAGCAACCTTGTAAACACAGTAGTCGTTATAAACGGCTTCAAGTGTAGATGAAACCGACTCTAATTTAATCAACTTAGGATTGTAATGACGTGCATTCACAAGCTTGTCAGTACTGCTCTGATACGTTCCTATGTTTATGTCGTGAGGGAAGTATCCATACTTTACATATTCATTCCATTCTGAGCGATAGTGAGGAATAGTTGAAGAGTCAACAATAGCCTTGAACGCTTTTTGATAGTCGAATCCCTTTAAGTTTTTCATGATAGCCTCACCGATTACCGAAATCGATTGATTTCCAATAATGCAGTGATTTTCTTTGCCCCACGAGCACCAAACAGGCAAATATCCAACAACGTCGTTGTGCATTAACATAGTGTTTATAAATCCAGCAACTTGGTCAGGAATTAAAATTGTGTATAACGGATGAGCCGCTCTATACGTATCCCAAAGCGATAATGTAGTAAAATATTTGCCGTCTATAGACTTAACTGTTTTGTTGTTTGGAGCATCATAATAGCCATCGACATCAGCCATATTGTTTGGTTGAATGAACAAATGATAAACCGATGTATAGAAAATACGTTTAGTTTTCTCGTCAGCATCGATTTCAAATTTGTCGATAAGCTTGCGCCATTGTTCTTTAGTTTCCGACAAAGTCTTTGAGAAATCCCAATGAGGCACTTCAACAGCAATGTTACGTTCGGCACCTTTCATATTAGATGTTGCAATGCCGATTTTAACCTTAAGTTCTTCGCCCTTCTTCAAATTAAAATCTAAAACGTAACGAGATCCCATTTCGTTTTTAGGATTTTTCAGCTTTTCGATTTTCACAATAGGCTTGTCGAATTTTATCGAGAAACAAACACTTCGCATAGGTACCCAACCGAGAACTCGTTGTTCGCCATTGATAGTAAATTTGTCGGGCATATCGATTTTTTCTTGCCATACGCGTGGCTTGCGAGACGTTATTCCAGTAAGCAAATCCAAATAAATCTTTCCGCCATCAGCACTGTACTTAATTTTGTAGAAAGCAACTCTTGGAGTTGCAGTTACCTCCACATCAGCTTGAGCCTCATCTAGCTTTACCGAATAATAGCCAACCGATGCTTTTTCATTTTTCTTTTGAAAACTGCTACCTTTTAGGTAGTCATAGTTTTCGCAGAATGGTAGAAATGCAACATCGCCACAGTCAGGAACGCCTGTTCCGCTTATATGAGTTTGCGAAAACAAAAGTATACGTGAATCATTGTATTGATAACCACCGCAATACGTCCACCCTTTGCGACCTGTGTCTGCACCAGCTTGAACAATCCCGAACGGACTTGTTGCACATGGATGACAATGCCCAGTTCCTCCAGTTCCAATAAATGGGTCTACATATTCTACCCCACTTTTTTTCGCTCCAAAACAATTTAATCCGATTAAAATTCCGCAAATTAATGATATATAAGACTTCATGCAACGAAGAAAAACTTTTTCATACATAAAGTCAATATTTAAATATAAAACATTTTTTTAAAACTAAAATGCATGTACAATTACTTTGCTCTTTCATCGGAGATAATTTTTGCAAAGAATTTAGTTTTTTCAATAGCATTACATATTCTCTTTATACCTCTTGCATTCCAATGACTATCGTTATAGAAACAACTAAGTTCGTAATTTTTTGATGTTTTCGTGCAAGCAGTAACATATAAAACTTCAAAGCCCATATTAGTTAATTTTTCTTTTAACTTATCATTGGTAATGTCGTCTCGCATCATAAAAAGAATGCTACTTTTATCGTTATCGACAATAGACAAAACATCTTTTATAAAAGCATTAAACAACATTGTATCAACCTTCGACAAATCGGCATTTGTTTGGGGTTTTGCATTAGAGTCGGCATCAGGATTTATAGATTTTTTTAATTTCAGAACAAAAGAAGACGGCGTAATGGCTAAATTAGAACACACATATCTAACAAATGCTATATTTTTTAATTTTTCTAAACCTGCTTTTTTTGTTCTATATTTTATTTCAATGCTCTCATCTTTATTTACAACATAAAAAAAATGCCCATCAGACATTTTTTTATCGTCAACAATATCGGCATAATCAAAATTTAAAATAAATTTGCTAACGCCAAATTTATCTTTGGCTAATTTCATCAATTTCATTTTATCGGCTAAACCGTTGCCACCTCTACCAAAACTAAAAACTCCACAATCTACGTTGTGTTGCTTTAAGATATTCTTTAACGTTGCATGAAATAAAAATTCGGGCTCAACCATTATGCACTCAATTAACGAATCGCCAATAAACGCCACCCCATTTTTATTAGGGCAACGCACATATTCTTCTGCCGAATGAAAACCAGCAGAATTTATGTTTATGTTGTTTCCCATTTGAAACATCCAACCTCCTGAATAGCGAACTTTCTGATTAGCAATAGAGGGCTTAGCCTCGTATTCGTTAGCTTGAGACGACGTCAATGGGAGATAGCACACTGGTAAAATTCGCAATACAATTTCACATAAGAGCAATGCTCCGATGAAGCCACATAATATTCCAAAAATTTTTTTCATATTAAAAATTGAAGTATATAAAACTACTATTTGAAGATCTACCAATAATAATTAAAGAAACAAACATTATTACGAACAAACTTCCCCCAAAAATAATATTAAATTTAAAACTAGACGAATCTAACTTTTCAATTTTTTCTTGAATTTGAACAGAATTTTTAACGAATATACAGATTAGCAAAAGAGATATCATAACAAATTGCTGAAAGCCTAAACCGATATCGATACCGCAAAGGGTAGTATTATTCACATCAAAAAAACGATTTTCTGAAAAACCCAACGATGGAGAAAACATACCCGAAACAATCTCCCATGCTGAAGAAAATGTTTCTGCTCTAAAGAAAACCCAAGCTATGCTAACACATACAAAAGTAATCAACCAAGCTACCATTTTGTAAGCGAAAAAATCTCTTATTGAAGATAAATTTATAAGTTTTAAGAAATCTTTAAAAATATTATTTATAACCAACATCAAACCATGTAGCCCCCCCATACAACAAAAGTCCAAGCAGCACCGTGCCACAAACCGCCAAGCAACATTGTTGTAAGCAAATTACAGCACTTACGAGAATATCCATGCTTATTACCACCCAATGGTATGTAAAGATAATCTCTTAAGAAAAAAGATAAAGTCATGTGCCATCTACGCCAAAACTCAACAATACTCTTCGATTTATATGGCGAATCAAAATTAACAGGTAAAGTTATACCTAAAATTTTTGCACACCCTACCGCCATATCGCAATAACCTGAAAAATCAAAATACAATTGAAGAGTATAGCCTATTGCTGCTTCCCATGCCTCCGAACATGACAGAACAATAGAATTATCTAAACTCGCATTGAAAATCGGATCAGCAATTTCACCACAATAGTCTGCAAATACGGCTTTCTTAACCAATCCTATTGAAAAAATAATGACACCTACTGCAAAATTTTTGTACGTAATTCCTTTAAGATTTTCTAATTGCGGAGCTAATTGCGAAAACCTTGAAATAGGCCCTGATAATATTTGTGGAAAAAATGATACAAAACAAATGTAGTCTAATACACCTATTTTATGCGTACGATCCTTATAACAATCTACAATATAAGAAATCTGTTGGAACGAAAAAAACGAAATCCCAAGTGGAACTATGAGCTTTTCTATTGTAAAATCTGTTCCAAAAAGCAAATTTGTATTTTCTAAAAAGAAATTTTTATACTTAAAATATCCTATTAGAGCTATATTAAATATTACTCCTATTGTAGATAATATCAATTTACATTTTTTGCTATTATCTGCTAATATAGCCAATGATAAGCCATAATTTATTAATATAGAACTCAACAGTAACCAAACATACCGACTATCATAATATCCATAAAAGTATATCGACGATACAAAAAGCCACACCAACGAAACCACTCGCGATTTAAATATAGTAGATAACCAAAACCCTAAAAATACGATAGGGAAAAATATGTAAATAAAAGGTATAGAAGAAAAAAGCATAACAATAAATTTTATTATGCCAGTTTTTTATCATATTTTTTTACATTCAGCAATATTTTTCACCTTAAATGCCTGAAAACGCCATTTTCTAAATCCTTAATATTGTAACACATCAAAGGTTTCTTCAAGATTGTACCTTGCATTTTTTCTTACATTTAACATAAAAAATAAAATGAAGAAGTTTCTAATTTATCTTAAAAAAACTTTACATCTATAAAAAAACATTTACTTTTTACAAAATTTAATAGTTAATATAAATTATATATCAATATAAATTTATTTATCGTATTTATTAATAAAACAAATAGGTTCGGAAATAATCTCACATGCAATTATATTTTCATATTTTTTATTTTGCATACATTGTTCATTCTTTTTCAAAAAATCAAATGCCTCTCTAATATTACGACCGACTCCAAAACCTAACAATTGACAATTTTCGACTTCATTAAATTCTGAATCAAAAGTATAACCATCTGTTGTATAAAAAATATATTTTTTCATCTTAAGCTATAATTTCCTCTTTTAGTAAATGATAAATATCCAAAATCTCTCAACATCTGCAATTGTTGACGAATTTTTGCCTTTATATTAAAATTTTTAGGATGTTTCTTTCTTAAAATTTCTTCAAAAGCATAAATATCTTTTAGTGAAAAATCAGACATTCCTAATAATTCTATGCACTTTAAAACATCTAATAACCAGCCTCTAAATTCTCCAGTTGAACGTTGCAAAAATAACATTTTATTAAATTTTTCAATTATTGTATTTTTATCCTCAACTTTTTCATTTCTAATCAAAAACAATTTTCCACTTTCAGGAATAAATGAAACATCAATATTACATCCAACCCAACCAGCTCTTTTAGCATTTACTGATAATGGGGGTCTTTTGATAATTATTTCTTTTGTAAAAAAATGACTTGGAATGACAATAAGGTTTTTCACACGATAATCTACGGAAGAATAATTCAGATAGAAAAAATTTGGGATATTTCCATTTTCTATTTTTTCAATCATTTTTGAATACGCGCCATCAACAATTTTTTTGGTGAATAAATTTTTATTACTTTTTAACTCAAAATTTTCTTTACAACGCTCGCAATATAAGTCCGAAATTGGGGTATTATTTTTTAATCGTTTTAAATTATTACCACATCGTACGCAGTAAATATTTTTTTCAACCCAATTTTCACTCATTACTCTAACTTTTTGCAATAAAGAGTGGTAATCTTCAGCTAACCTTATATCAAAAAATAAATTCATATATCATATTTTTATAAGATGAATTATATTATACAATCTTCATTTTAACTTTTTTTATTAAAAAAACATACATAAGCAAAGCATCCCCCCAAGTGATTTATTTCATAAAAACATTTGAGATCAAAAACTCGAGTAGGTTGCGTAAACAAAGAGAACCCGTTAGACTTTCATCTAACGGGTTCATAATACTGGCAACAACCTACTTTGAACTCGCAACTTGGTTGTGCAAAGCACAATCCGCGTTGTCTCGGCACTCGCTACGCTCGGCTCTTTGCTACGCAAAGCTTCTCCCAAAAGCTTTTATTTCATAAAACTTTTGTGATCAAAAACTCGAGTAGGTTGCATAAACAAAGAGAAGCCGTTAGACTTTCATCTAACGGCTTCATAATACTGGCAACAACCTACTCTCGCACAACAGCGGGGTCGTACTACCATCGGCGGCTGAGAGCTTAACGAGCGTGTTCGAGATGGGAACGTGTGTTTCCTCTCGCCTATGATCACCAGAGTCATTAGTACAGTCGTTGTTGCCTTACTCTAGCTCGCAGCCTATGGAAAAATTAGTATTAAGACGAAACTTAAAATCTTAGTTTACATGCTTACCAAGCTTAATAGCTCAATTTTAAAAAAGGCGCAAAAGTCTGTAAATAAACTTTATCGGGTAATTAGTAACGGTTAGCTCAATACATTACTGCACTTACACATCCGTCCTATCAACCAAGTGGTCTTCTTGGTCCCTCAAGGAAATCTAATCTTGGGAGGAGCTTGGCGCTTAGATGCTTTCAGCGCTTATCTCTTCCGTACTTAGCTACCCGACGCTGCCGTTGACACGACAACCGGAACACCAGCGGTACGTCATTCCCGGTCCTCTCGTACTAGAGAATGAACCCCTCAAATTTCCAACGCCCACAGAGGATAGAGGACCGAACTGTCTCACG
>JAGAOA010000011.1 GCA_017623955.1 Opitutales bacterium | reverse complement strand
AAGTAAGGCTCGAAAAGGTTTGCCATTGCACTTTCATCTATTCCACAACCATTATCAGCAAAACAAAGACGAACGTAATCATCGTCAAACGAAGCTGTAATTGTGATAGAACCTCCACTATCCATTGCCTCCATTGCATTGCGAATAATATTAAAATATAGCTGTTTTAACAAATTTTCATCAGCATAAACCTTAGGAACCGCATCGGCATTGACCGCAACTGCTATACCAATATCGAAAAGCTCGCCCGATAACACATTCAACGTTTCAGCCAATGGTTTTAGACAGTCACATTCTACCGCATTGGGACGAAGTGGACGCAATGCCTTCAAGAAATTTTCTATAATTGTATCTAAACGCGAGACTTCCGACATACAAACACCAATAGATTCTAACAGCTCTGTTTTTATATGTTCAGGAACTTCGCCCAATTTCGAAAGCTTACGTTTTGCCAACTGCAAATGGATACTTATAGAATTTAATGGGTTCCCAAGTTCGTGAGCTACTCCGCTTGCAAGATTTACAACCGAAGATATTTTCTCATTTTCAATCTGCTCTCTATCTGAGATTTTTTTCTGAG
This sequence comes from Opitutales bacterium, assembly GCA_017623955.1. Next base: position 2,636 of record JAGAOA010000011.1, on the reverse strand, counting down.
TAACATCATCAATTATTATTGCATAATACTTTAAATCGTCTGCATTAAATGGTATTATTCTAGCAGCTAGAGTACGCTTTTCTGGATAATCAATATCAAATTCTCTTCGTGCATCTAGAGAAGTTTCTGCTACTGAAATCACACCTTCTTCCAAACTCGGTGCAAATTTAAAAACGTTACTACACGATGAACCTATCGAAAATATTCGTTTTGCAAAGGCATTTGCAAAATTGATATTACCAAATTTATCTACTACCAAAATAGCGGAATTTATAGCATTGAAAACTGAATAAATTTTTGCAAGCTCACGCGAAAGTCTTTTGTTTTTACGCAAAAGACTTCCAAAAGAATCGCTTGAAAAATTTTCGCTCATTATTTCAGACGTATTGAAAGGCTATTGCCGTGAGCATCAAGCGACTCCATATTAGCAAATGCATCAACAACACACATTGCTTTTTTCAACGATGATTTATCGTACTTAACGTACGATGAACGACGCATAAAATCTACTACTTGCAACCCTCCTGAAAAACGTCCTGTTCTATTAGTTGGCAAAGTATGACTTGGCCCTGCTGTAAAATCGCCAAGCACTGTTGGAGTATCTACACCTACTAACACGGCTCCTGCCGTTGTGAATTTGTTAACAATTTTATCGGCATTAGCTACCTGCAATTCTAGATGTTCTGGTGCTATGAAATTTGCAACTTCTGCAGCAGATTCGATGTTTGGCACGCATACAACAAAACATGCTTCGTCGATAATCTTCATCAATTTTTCTGCACGCGAAAGTTTTGCACTCAAAATTTTTAGTTGTTTTTCGACTGCACCAATTAATTTTTTCGATGTAGATACAAGATAGATTTTTTCTTTGCCACTACCGTGTTCAGCTTGCGACAACAAGTCGGCTGCGACATATTCTGGATTTGCAGAAGAATCGGCAACAATGAGAACTTCACTTGGTCCAGGGAGTAAGTCGACACCCACTTCACCAAACAATGCACGTTTTGCTTCAATTACAAAGGCATTACCAGGGCCAAATAATTTATCTACACTCTTTACAGTTTCTGTACCTACGCCCATAGCGGCTATAGCTTGAGCTCCGCCAATTTTATAAACTTCATCTATCCCTAAAAGCGATAACACCGTAAGAATATGAGGATTTACCGAACCATCTTTAGCAGGAGGCGTACACACACATATTTCTTTACAACCTGCAATTTTTGCTAGCGTTGCTGTCATTACAACTGTTGAAACGAGTGGAGCTTGCCCTCCTGGCACGTACAAACCCACACGCTCGATAGGATAAAACATTTCGCCTACTATGGCTCCTTGGGGATTTTTTGCACGCCAGTTCTTGGGCTTTGATTTTGCATTATAAAATTTCACGCATTTAATAGCTTCGCGCATCATCTTTTTTTCAGAAGATGAAACCAAACTGAGAGCCTTTTTGAACTCGACTTTACTTACGCGAAAATCTTTTGCCTTTAAATTTACGCCATCAAACTTTGATGTTAGCTTTTCGATTGCCTTATCGCCATTTTTACGAACATCATCAATAACTCCAGTAACGATTGCACTTATGTCGGCAGAAGAGGATTTTCCGCGAGCGGCGTAATCTAAATTCTTATAAAAGTCTTTACTTTTGTAGTCTAAAATTTTCATTGATTATATTTCATAACAAAAAGAGATTTTTATCAAGTTTTTTATAGCGTATATACTCATATAAAAAAAATAGGGGCTAAAAATTAGCCCCTATAATTAATTCATTAGGAATTTGTCAGACTATTAGAATTTGTACTGGATACCAGCGTTGATGTTATGGAATACATCGCTAGTAATTTCAGCTGCGTAGTCGAGGTATGCGCTCCAGTTTTCGTTGAAGCTGTAACCAGCACCAATACTGAGGATACCTGCGTCTCTATCAACTTCATTGCCTCTTACACGGAATGTTCCGTTAGCTGTGTTTACGCCCATCATCGAAGCGTTGAAGTCGTATGAATCATCAGCGAATTCGTGTGTATAGAGCATTCTGCCAGCCAAGTAGAAACCATTTGAGAAGTCGTATGTGAGTTCTACACCAACTACAGACTTGAAGCTTGTGTAATCGCCAATATCTGTGCTGATTGTATCTGCTGCACCTGCACCTCTGCTTGTTGAGTCTTCACCCAATACGAAGTTTGCATTTACACCAACTAATGGTTTTACATAGAATTCTTGGTTTTCAAGTGGTTTCCATGTGTATCTTACACCTGTGAACATACCGATTGTGTGTGAATCCCAATCTTGTTTTGCGATACCACCAGCACTATCTGTACGTTCAGCTTCGTTCATATTAAACGAGTATGTTGCACCGAAGTACCAATCGAAGTTTTCAGCGAATGCGTAGTCGCCATAAGCGTTCAATACAACTGATTCTGCGTCTGCATCACCAGCTACACCGCGACCACTTGACTTAGATTCGAAACCGCCAACACCTGCACCGAAGAAGAGATCTTCATTTACAATGTAATCAACGTTTACGAGACCACCGAATACATAGTTGTCAGAACCGCTAGCATTTGAATCGCTACCATAAGAAGCAACTCTGTTCATGTTGCGAACTGATACCATTGAAGTACCTTCAATATTCTTGTTTT
>JAGAOA010000083.1 GCA_017623955.1 Opitutales bacterium | reverse complement strand
GGAATTAAAACCGCCAAACCCCATGCTATTGTGATTTGAACACTTCCGCCACCTTTCATTCCAGATTTGTTTAGTAGTACATTTGCTACAACTCCGTCGCCCAATATTATCAACAACGCAGTTCCGATTAGTTCTGATAAGAATATTAACATAATGTGTTTGTTGTTTTTATTAAATTTACTTAGCCCACCCTTTTGAACAATTTACAGCTTTTCGCCAATTATTTACTAGTTTTGTTTGTTCATCTATCGACATATCAGGTTTGAACGTCATACCAAGTTTGGCATTTTTTGCAACTTCAACTTGGCTTTTCCAGAATTTTACAGCTAATCCTGCAAGATATGCGGCTCCTAGTGCTGTACTTTCTAGGCACTGCGGACGTGCAACTGGTACATTTGTTATATTTGCTTGAAATTGCATAAGAAAATTATTTGCACTTGCTCCTCCATCCACTTTAAGCGTATTGATTTTTATTTTTGAGTCAGTTGTCATCGCCGATATTACATCATTTGCTTGAAATGCAATAGACTCAAGTGTAGCACGCACTAGATGATATTTGTTTACGCCTCTAGTTAGACCTACAATAGTGCCACGAGCATACTGATCCCAATATGGAGCACCCAACCCAGTGAATGCTGGAACTACATAGCACCCATTTGTATCTTTTACTTTCCTTGCCATATATTCAGTATCTGCGGAATCGTCTATCAATCGAATTCCATCACGTAGCCATTGTATAGCTGCGCCTGCTACAAATATTGAACCTTCTAAGGCGTAGTTGATTTTACCATTTACACCCCATGCAATAGTTGTTACCAAGCCATTTTTAGAATAGACTATTTTTTCGCCAGTATTCATCAACATAAAACAACCAGTGCCGTAAGTGTTTTTTGCATCACCAGCTTTAAAGCAATTTTGTCCAAATAGAGCGGCTTGTTGATCTCCTGCGGCTCCAGCAATTTTTATCGGGCTACCAAAGAATTGTGCGTCGGTTTCGCCATATATACAGCTCGATTCACAAACTTTTGGCAACATTTGTTTTGGAATATCTAATAATTTTAAGATTTCATCGTCCCACTTTAGAGTTTTGATGTTAAACATCATTGTGCGAGATGCATTTGAATAATCTGTTACATGGATTTTCCCCTTTGTAAGTTTCCAAATTAACCAAGTTTCAACCGTGCCGAATAAAATTTTACCTTCTTTGGCTTTATTTCTTATACCCTCGACATTGTCTAAAATCCATTTTAATTTTGTTGCCGAAAAATATGCATCTAAAACTAATCCTGTTTTTTTGCGGAAAGTTTCTGCTAATCCTTTAGATTTCAATGTATCGCAAAACTCTGAAGTTCTACGACATTGCCAAACTATTGCATTGTATATAGGTTGACCCGTTTCGGCATCCCAGACTATTGTTGTTTCTCGCTGATTTGTTATACCGATAGACGCAATGTCTGATGCGTTAGCTCCAATCTTAGCCATTGCTTCTACCGCTACACTTATTTGTGTTGACCATATTTCATTGGCATCATGTTCAACCCAACCAGCCTGAGGAAAAATTTGTTTAAATTCTTTCTGAGCAACACTACAAATCTGACTTTTTTTATCGAACAGTATACAACGACAACTAGTTGTTCCAGCGTCTAAAGACATTACGTATTTTGGCATAATTATTTTCCTTTCTTTTGCTTAAAATGCTAGATAATATATCGAATAAATACAATAAAAACTTATATTATTTTTCTGTTTAAGTTTAACTTACAAATTAACGATACAACTATTAATATTTTTTTATTATGATATTATCACGAACAAAAATGTTAGAACAGGCACGTTTCGGCAAATGGGATGTGCTTGTTATTGGTGGTGGTGCTACTGGTCTAGGCATTGCCTTAGATTCTGCAACTAGAGGTTTGAAAACTATTCTTGTTGAACAATCAGATTTCGCAAAATCTACTTCTAGTAGAAGTACTAAACTTGTGCATGGCGGTGTTAGATATCTTCAACAAGGCGATGTTGCATTAGTTCGCGAAGCTCTTAGAGAACGTGGAAGAATGTTACGCAATGCTCCTCACTTAGTTAGAGATATGCGTTTTATCATTGGCGGATATCGTTGGTGGGAACGTGCATTTTACACGATAGGTTTAACTTTTTACGATTTACTTGCGGGATCTCTAGGATTGGGTCGATCTTTGCCTCTTTCAAAGAGCAAGGTACTTAGTGAAATTCCTTCTATCTCTCAAGATAAATTGCGTGGTGGTGTAGTATATCATGATGGACAATTTGATGATGCTCGTATGGCTATTACACTAGCTTTAAGTGCTCAAGATGCAGGTGCAACTTGTTTGAATTATTTACGCGTGCTTGAGCTTAATAAATCACATCAAGGCAAAGTATGCGGAGCAAAAGTTTGCGATGAACTTACTGGGAAAAATTTTGATATTGATGCTAAAATTGTTATAAATGCAACTGGCGTTTTTGTTGATGATATTATGATTATGGATGCTTATTAACAATAAATGCAACAAGTTTTAATACAGACATCTGGTGATTCAACAATGGAAGCCGCCGGAGCATTGTTAAGTAATAGAAGTTTGCTTTAT
>JAGAOA010000082.1 GCA_017623955.1 Opitutales bacterium | reverse complement strand
CAGCTGGTAATGGGCGAATGGAAGAAAAGAATCTTATCACCAATCAAAAAATCAGAATGATTATGGAATACTACAAATTCACTGAAGATGAATTGGACGAAATGTTCACTCTCGCAATGAAAATCGTCAGTCGTATCATAGAACATTACGCTGATGACGAAGATTATCTTCATCAAATAGATGAATTTACTGTTCTCAACACATTCGCTTATAATTGCTATTATGCGATGTCGAGAAAGTTCAAAATGAGAACACAGAAAGCTCCCGTATAGTCGGGAGTTTCTTTCTAATTCTCTCTTTAAGGCAGTCGAAAGATTGCCTTTAATTGTGTCTTTTGGTGTGCGTACATTCGGCAGTAACTTCGTGGTAAATAAATCTTATTTACTATGGCAACAACATTAATTACTGAAGTACCAATTTTTGTTTTCTCCTCGAAGATTGGCGATATTGAACTATCGACCGATCAGGAGAAAATCGAAATCGTGGTAGAAGACGGCACTACCAAGATGTTTAAGACTTCGCTTTATGCCTTTAACGGAAAGGTCACGATTGTGAATATCGGCGAAGTGCTTGAAAACTATATGCGTGCTAACGGCAAGGTTTTTACCGCCTTTACTATCTATTACAACACTGCTGAGGGGCATTATATCGGTTCGTTCAACCTCAATACGCTTTACTGCTCGTTGGTGCTTGACGGCGAGCCGGGTGTGTTCGGCTCGTTCAATTTCCTTACCACTCTGACTGCCAAGCGTGTGCCGGCTCACACGATCGATACTCTATCGTTTCTGCACGGTCAAGAGAATGGCTCACTATTATTTCACTGCGTTTACGAAACAGAGTCAGGCGAGATAGGCAACAAAACATTTACTTTGAAAACGATTACAACCGATGACATCGGTGTATCGTCTATCCAAGTGAGTTATGATACTATATATCTGCGTTTGCGTTTGCAAGGGATAAAACTCAAAAAGTTATTATCGTATTCGGTGGAGTTCAACAACAGATATTTCACCTACTATGTTGTGGACTCTGCTCCCGAAGTGATATTCACTTTCAAGAACTGCTTCAATGTGGAAGAAACAGTATTTTTCAACGCTATCACTACAACAAAAACAAAGGTCAATCGCTCTATGGCAATATCGCTGGGCGAGCATTTGTTCTACGACCAATCGGTGGATAAGACCTACGAGGTGCAGACGGCTTCGCTGACTGCCGACGAGGCTTATTGGGTTGAACAACTATTGATGTCGCACTCGGTATGGCTCGGTACAGCTACCGACACTTCTACGCTTCCACAAGTGATAATCACTGATAGCGAGTACGAGATTGCCGATAACGACGAAGAACTGAACAAGGTTAAGTTCACTTGGCAATTCGCAAAGACTTTCCCTCACTTGCAAAAGTCGTTCCGCTCTGACACTAACGGAATATTTACCGAACCTTATAATAATGTTTTTGACTAATGGCAAACGCAATACACATAAGTACACTCCGAAAAATGCTACAAGCCGGCGACCCTGTAAACATATCGCTTTGGACGAAAGACGGCCAAATACAGCATTGGAATAATTGTATTCCGCTTCGATATGATTTCTATAAGGGTGTGCGTCGTATGAAACTACTCACAAGCCGACAAATACGCCAAGTGCGTGATGTTTGCATTTTCCGTATCAATGGAATGGAAGTATTTCTATAAATTACTATCTTTGTTCTTATTTTAAATTATTAATTGCATGGACGAATTATATACGATAGCTAGACGTTCCAATATTGAGTGCTTTTATTATCAAGCAATCAATGGAAAAATGAAAACTATATTTTTGTATGAAGACCACAGAACCCTTCTAAATGTATTATTTGAGGCATCAAAATTAATAAATGATCACCGAGTCCCCAATTTAATCTTTTTTGACAGACATGATGATGCATGTCCGACAATGCACTTATCAGAACTTTTGCATAAAATGGGAAAGACTTCATTTGAAGATGTGACGAGCAAAGAGTTTTGGCCTTTTGTTGAATTTGATTTAAGCTATCTTGATGACGATTGGCTTCTTGCTGGAATGGAGTTAGGTTTAATTAACAATGCTGTTGTTATTGGACAAGAATTAAACGCGAATATATCACGACTTCAAAATAAATATCAAACCGAAGATAAGTTACAACATAAGCTATATTCAATCCCACATCTTAATAGTTCACTGAATAATAGAGGTTGTTTGGGTGATACTTGCATTACTGATACAAGTTATACAGATATACGGAATATTTTTCAATTTAACAACAACCGCTTCGATTCTGCTGATATATATCCATTTATTTTGGATTTTGATTTAGATTGTTTTACTTCAGAATGCAGAGAAACAACAATAGCTTGGGCTGAAAAAATATTTAAAGAAGAATATTCTGATAATTTTAAGACTGCTGATTTTATGCAACAGTTAATAAGCAGATGTCAATTTATTACAATATGTAAAGAATCTAAATGTTGTGGAGGATTAGGTGAGTCAAATAAGATTCTAAGCTATTTAGATAGATACATATTCGATGGCTCATTAGGAACAGAAGCGATATATTAATTTTTGTCTTTTAGACAACGCAATAATAGAAGTAGCTTTGTGAGTAAAATCAAAAGGCTATTTTTATTATGAACAACACAAATTTTAATTTCAGCTCGGTAGAAACACTACCTAATTTGAACGCACGAGCAGCGTTTCAAGTGGATAGCTCGGCTGTGTTCCGGGAACAAGGCGATATAGTGCCTACGATTATCGATGACCGCACTGCATATATGCCGTGGGGTGGCGACAATCAAATGCCGTTCGACATTCTCAATCTTATTGAGAGTGACGAAACACTTTCCACTTGCCAAATCTTTAATACCGAAGTGTGTTACGGCTCAGGCTTGGTATATAATGCCGACGCTTCTTCACGCCAACACAAAGAACAGATTGAGGATTTCTTCCTCGATAACGACATGGCGAGCTATTTCCTCAGCGTGTCGCAAGACTTCAAACACTTCGGGTTTGCAGTATCGGTAATCATTCTCAATCCCGACGGCAACAAAATTGTTCGCTTGCTTCGTAAAGAGGCGTGCTACTGCCGTTTTGCTCCTGCAAACAATGAGGGCAAAATCGACAAAGTGCTATATGCAAATTGGCGTAACAATATCGCAAGCCGTGAGCAGATCGAAGTAATCGAACTGCTTGACTCGGCCTCTCCATTTGCCGACCTCAAAGCTCGGTTGGCAAAGAAGACGAAAGCACGCAAATTTGCTATCGTCAGCCGT
>JAGAOA010000081.1 GCA_017623955.1 Opitutales bacterium | reverse complement strand
TATATGATAGGGGATAGGTATAGTTTTTTAATGTCGAAAATACAACAGCTATTTTTATTGAGTGTTGTTGTTTTTTGTTTTTTTTGTTCAATATGTAATGCGGCAAATCCTGTAACAAAGGATATCACTAAGGCAAGCAATGTAGCAAAGAAAGTTGTAACAGCTCCAGCTAAAGCAAATGCTAATGTTAAAAAAGTAGCGACAAATGCAAAAAAAACGGTTGCTGATGCTAAGAAAACTGTTGCAAAACAGGTGAAATCAGAGGTTAAAAAACCGACATTTAAGTTGCCAGGTTTGACAAAATCAACATTATCATACAAGCCGACAGTAAAAAAAGTTCAGGCAAAGAAAAAAGTCAAGACAAAGCAAGTTGTTATTGATTGTAAAATTGTTGCGTTTGCAAGAACTGCATCTGATGCTGAGGCGGCGGCAGACGCATTGGCTGTATCTATGAGTTCTGGAAAGATAAAGCCTTTGATTAAGGACTCTACTTTTATGTCTGATACGACTGGCAGAATAGCTTGCTTAAAGCGTATGAATTATACAGATAAGATTCCAGATAATTGGTATTTGGAAACTCAGATGGTTGTAGGCTTTTCATCGAGATCATACGAGCAAGCATATAATAATGCGTTGCAACGTTCGGCTCAAAAGGTAAAGTCTATTGTAGAAAAAAGTAAGGTAAACGATAAAATTTCAGATACTAAGAAAACTCCTTCTGCTCAAAAAGTTATAGTTTACGATTATGCTTTTGCTAAGTCGGGCAAAGAGTACTATTGTAGATTGTTTTTCCGTTATATGTTGCCCAAAAATTAGGGAGAATAAAAATATGAAAAAATAGGTTTTTTTTGATAAAATATTTAAATTTTTACAAAAAAACCGATTTTTATTTAGAAAAAGATTGAAAAGTGTTATAAAACGTACACACTCACACTTACATAATCAATATTCAATATATTATACATTTATTGCATACTGAATAATCTTAAATATAATAAAAAGTACAAGGAATAGCATTATGGCACGAAAAAAAGGCTCATCAAAAATACCTGGTATGACTCAGATATCAATTAGCTTGCCTCAAGAATTGGTAAAACAAATTGATGAAATGGCTCGCTTAGACAACAGAAATCGCTCAAATTTCATTGCCAATACTTTACAAAATATGGCAAGAGAATGTCTCTGTGTTGCAGATTCTAAGAAGAAAATTAGCTAATTTTTTAGTTTTTTTTAAGCAAAAATGGACAATTTTTTAATAAAAATTGTCCATTTTTTATGCTTTTTAGGGGCTTTTTTTTTATTATTATACACAATTATACACAAAAAAATGGCACTGATTTTTTGATTATCAATGCCATTTTTGTTAAAAGCTAAAAAATATTATTTCTTAATTTCGCGGTGCAATGTTCTGCGTTTGAGCGATGGATTGTACTTTAGCTTTTCAACTTTGTCCGCTTGTTTTTTGAAGTTGCGGGTAGTCATATAACGAGAAGGTGATTTACCTTCTTTACGTGCTTCTGTGCATTCTATAATTACGATTTCGCGTGGCATAAATTTTATCCTTTCAGTTATTCTTAAAAAATATCCTACGCATACTGACCGAAAAGTTTTACCTTTTCAAGCTTATTTTTCATAAACTTTTATTTATTTTTCGATAATTTTCTCAGATTTTTATTATACAGAAGTTTTGAAGTGTCAAAACCTAGCAATTTTGCAGTTGTAAGAATGCGCATTAAGGCGATATCATCGATGTTTGGTGTACGTGATAAAATCCACATATATCTTTTATTTGGAGTGCCTACCAATGCCCATTGATAATCATCATCTACATCTAATATCCAATAATCCGAATAAAATGGACGAAAAAATGAAATTCTAAGTTTTGCTGTATTATTTGAATCGGGAACATAACCTACGGCTTTTGCAGAGGTTTGTTCTCCATATTCGTTTATGGCTGAGTTTGTTATTTGCACAGTGCCGTCTTTATTTTGTTTATACTCGGCTTGCGAGTCGAATGTCCCTCGTTGGAATGGTGTATCTATACGTGCAATTTCAAACCACGTTCCCATATATTTGTTTAACTGTACGTTATCTGCTGTTTTCATATTGGAACAAGATACACAGGCATACAATATCGTAGAAAATGTCAAAACTAAAATAAGGGATACTATGGAAATATAATTTTTATGTTTTTGTGTGTTCATTTTGTAAAACTATTGTTCAATAATATTATCGTACATTTGGTTTTTAATTAATTTGTAGATTAAAATAGTTTGCGTTTCATAAAAAAACGATTGCCAAAAATACTGATATTGGCAGAATATAAGTAATAACTTTTTGTTTTTTATTTATGAATACTTTTAAAGGTATATTATTTGATCTAGATGGAACGCTTGCCGATAATTACACGGCTATTCATTTGTGTACCTGTGCAACTTTTGAAAAGTTTTCAATTCCTGTTCCATCGTATGAAAAGGTTTTTACAACTGTTGGTGGATCCATACTGATAACTATGAAACGATTGCTTGCAGGTAGTGAATTTGAACATTTGTATGAGAAGGTTGCTGATATGTATTTGCAAGAGTATCCAAACTACGTTTATTGTGGACTTAAGCCAATGCCGTATGCTGAAGCTCTTTTGATAAAACTAAAAAAACTCAACTACAAACTAGCTTGTTTTACAAATAAGCAAAGCGAAGGTGCAGAACAAGTCCTTTCTCATTTAGGCTTAGACAAATATTTAGATTGTATAATTTCTACTTCTTTACATTCTCCGCGAAAACCTGAAAAAGAGTTTACGGAAATGGCTTTAAAGGCTATCGGATTAGATGCGTGCGAAGTTATTGGTATTGGGGATTCGCCTTATGATTATCAGGCGGCTCAATGTTGTAATGTAGCTTCGGCTCTTGTTGCAACTGGTAGTGATTGCAAAGATTTTCTAGTTCAGAAGTGCCCAAATTCTCTAGGGGTTTTTGATAATCTAAAGTATCTGGCTAAAGATATTTTTAATGTAGAAGTTTAAATGAGTGAGTGTACCAATAGTGTAAATATTACTGGAGTTGTTGAACGTATTGTGTTCTTCAATGAAGAAAATTTCTATTGTATTGCATCGTTAAAAGTACGAGCTAAGAATGGAACATCTGAAAGCGTTACTATAACTGGAATAATGCCATCTCTTCAATGTGGGGAAACTATTGACGTTGTAGGCGAATGGTCTAGGCACTCTTCATATGGGAGACAGATTAAGGTAAAGTCGTTTGAATCTAGACTTCCTTCTGGGGTATATGGTATTGAGAAATATTTAGGGTCGGGACTCATAGATGGAATTGGTCCTACATACGCAAAGAGAATTGTTGATATATTCGGCGAGAAAACTCTAGATATAATTGATTCTGATAGTGCTAGATTACTTGAAGTAAAGGGGATTGGCAAGGAGCGTTTAGCTAGGATTAGAGATTCGTGGCAAGAACAGAAAGGGTTGCGAGAGGTTGTTATTGCTTTGCGTGTATATGGAATTGGGATGGCTATGTGTGTGCGTATAATGAAACGCTTTGGCGCAGATGCTCCACGCATTGTTCGTGAAGATCCTTACAAGCTTTCGAGAGAAATTGAGGGGATTGGTTTTAAAACTGCCGATATGATTGCTTTAAATGGAGGCATATCTAACGAAAGTAAAGAACGTATTTGTGCTGGCGTATGGCATATTTTAGGCGAAGCAGAGAGCGAAGGTCATACTTGTGTCATTGTTGGTGAACTTGTGTCGAAGTCATCATCGCTATTAGATGTAGATGTTCAAAAATGTTTAGATGCAATATCAACACTTGCGGAAGAGGGAGCTTTGAAATTTATTGGCGATGGTATTGTTCAACGAGATAGCTTAGAATATGCAGAACGACGTATAGTGAATAATTTAAAACGTATTCAACAGGCTCCATCTGCATTGCCTCATATCATAGTCGATAAAGCTGTGCAATGGGCTGTTATGCGTGCAGGATTTGCATTTGCTCCTGAACAGGAACAAGCTGTTTCGACTGTATTACAAAATAAAATAACTGTTATTACTGGTGGCCCTGGTACTGGAAAAACTACAATTTTAAAGGCTGTTTGCGACATTCTAAAGGCGAAAAAAATTACTCCCGTCTTGGCGGCTCCCACTGGGAAGGCCGCGCAGAGAATGTGCGAAAGTACTGGCGTTGAAGCAAAGACTATACATAGGTTACTAGGTTTTGAAGATGGCAAATTTGTATACAATGAGTATAGAACAATTCCTGCTAAATTTATTATAATAGACGAAGCGTCTATGCTAGATACTAAGCTTGCGGCATCGGTAATTGCAAGTGTTGCAAGTTCGGCTCATTTAGTATTAGTTGGAGATATTGACCAGTTGCCTAGCGTGGGGGCTGGGAATGTTTTACGCGATATTATTGACTCGAAAAGGTTTTCGGTTGTCAGATTAAATAAGATTTTTCGACAAGGCGAAAGAAGTCAGATTGTATCTGCTGCACATGGTATTTTATCGGGAGATACATCTATGGCTGGCGTTTCTAGTGCTCCCTTAGATCTTGTAAATTACAACGATGATATTATATTTATTCCAGCAGAAACACCTGATGATTGTGTGGCAACTTGCGTAAATCTCATAAAGGACAAAATTCCTAGATGGTATGGATTAGATCCTGTTGGCGATGTTCAAATTCTAGCTCCTATGCATAAGGGGTCTGCGGGAATTGCAACTTTTAATTATGAGTTAAAAAAATCGTTGAATGGCGATTCGGAATCTATGAGTTATGGAGGGTCTAGCTACGCTGTGGGCGACAAGATTATGCAGACTCGAAACAACTACGATTTAGATATATTTAATGGTGATATGGGGCGAGTAGTATCGGTTGCTAGAGACAACTCAATGCTTGTTGCTGATTTTGATGGCAAGCGTGTGGCGTTGGGGAAGTCAGATTTAATTGATTTTCAACAAGCATACGCCATAAGTATTCACAAATCGCAAGGTAGTGAATTCCCGATTGTTGTAATTCCACTATTACGTCAACATTTTGTAATGCTACAACGTAATTTGTTATATACGGCAATTACTAGAGGTCGCAGAAAAGTTTTTGTTGTGGGAAATCAAAGTGCATGGTTTGCAGCTGTAAAAAATTCACGTTCAGCAGAGAGAAAAACATTTTTAAAAAATAGATTGGAAATATTATGAGCATCAAATTATTCGACATAGAAAAAAAAGAATTCTTTTATGAGAAAGTTCCTGCTGAGGTTTTTATGCGTTTTATGTACAACAGCATTATTGGTAGGATATCGGTATGGGCCATATTCAAAAGAGCTTTCTTTTCAAAACTAGGTGGTTTATGGTCGCACTCAAAATTTAGCAAAAAAAGTATTTTGCCATTTATAAAAAACAACAACATAAATATTGACGAATTTTTATATGCCCCAGAGCATTTTAAATGCTTTAACGACTTTTTTATTAGGGTATTAAAAGAGGGGGCAAGAAGTCCCGAGGGTGTAAATTCGCCCGATATGGTATCGTTCCCAAGTGACGGCAGACATTTGTTAATTCGCAATGTTAGTGAGGCTACTTCTTTCTATGTAAAAGGACAACAGTTCAATTTGGTTGAGTTTTTTAAAGACAAAAAATTAGCAGAAGTTTTTGAAGGTTGCGATATGTTAATTTCACGTTTGGCTCCAGTTGATTATCACAGATTTCACTTTCCAATTTCTGGTACGATAGTTGCAAGAAAAGAAATAAAAGGTGCGTTATATTCTGTTAGTCCTATTGCTCTTGTAAAACGTTTGAGTGTTTTATGGGAGAATAAGCGTGTTCTAAATATAATTGAAAACAAATATTTTGGAATGTGTGCTTTTGTTGAAATTGGTGCAACAAATGTAGGTAGCATTGTGAATTTACGTAATATTGGTGAAACGGTTGAACGTGGCGATGTTGCAGGATATTTCAACTTTGCTGGTTCATGTGTTATTACTTTGATTCCAAAAGACAAATTCGAGTGGAACGACACTCTAATTGAAATGAGCTCGCAAAATATAGAATGTTATACAAAAGCAGGAAAATTTGCTGGAAAAGGGTCTGGCGTAGATAACGCCTAAAAAGTAGGTCAAGTCTTTCAAAAAGATTAACACTTAAAGAAAGACTTAATTATGAAAAATAGTAAAAAAAGTGCTTGCCTTAAAAAAAGAAATAGTCAAGCATTTAAACGTCATAAGGCTTGGCTGGTCTTTTTGTTTGTATAATCTATACCAGCCTTCAGGAAAATAAAGGAATAGGAGGATGAAATGAAAAACATATATAGCTTTATTGTTTTATTTATTTGTTGTGCGTGTTTTAGTGTAAATGCTCAAAATGTTCAGCTTATTATAAAAAATATAGATGGTTCATCAGAAATTAAAGATGTTGTATTGGCAAAACAGTCTGATGGGGCAATGCGTTTAGTAATTCCTGCAAAAGACATAACAAAAGGCGTAAAGTATATAGATATTCAACATCCAAACTTTATAGCAAATGTTGGTGATAATGGTTATTGGTTAGGCAATAGAGGTCAGTTAGGATATTTCAAATACAATAAGGGTATTTGGACTACAAATGTATATAACAATTATCATTTAATTCCTATTCAGGCATTTAAAACTGATAAAGGTATGTTTTTGGCTTGGATAAAAGGTTTGCGTTTCGAGGCTGAAAGTAGAGTTGTTTCTCGCGAAAATAGGTATTATATGACTTTTCGTATTAGGGTCGAAGAAATGGGTTTTGATGCTTATGAAGATGCCGTTATAGATTATTACAATTTAGGTAAAAACGCTCAGTACAGTGAAGTAGGTAGATTTTTCCGAAACAAGCGTTTGTCGATGGGCGAAATTATTCCATTGACTGAAAAAATGAAAAAGTTGCCAAATGTAAAATATCAGGCAGATACCTTTGTAACACGTTTACACGTGTTTGCATCAAAGCCTCGCGTCCCAGGTGATCAAACTCCAGAGACTGAACCAGATGTTAAAGTTTTTATGACTACGAAGCAGGCAGAAGATATCATGCAAGCTTTCAAAAATGCAGGAATAGATAAAATGGAATTTTGCTGTGCTGGTTGGACAACAGGTGGTTATGATGGACGTTTCCCATCTTTGTTTCCTGTTGAAGAATTAATTGGTGGAGAAGCTGGTTTTAAAAAAATGATAGAAAAGGCAAAATCGCTTGGTTATACAATAGCGTGTCATACTGCCAATACAGGAGCATACAAAATATCTCCTATGTGGAGTGAAGACTATATTTGTAAAAAACCTAATGGTTCTCTTTTGCGTGGAGAAACATATTGGGCTGGAGGAAATACTTATAGAGTGTGTCTCGAACGTGCGTGGCAATTGTTCGTTCCTAAAGAATTGAAACAAGTGAAAGATTTGGGTGTAAATGGTTCACACTATATTGATGTATTTACTGCAATTTCTCCATATCCATGTTTTGATAAAAATCATGCAACAAATCGTAAACAATCGGCAGAGGCTCAACGCAAAATTGCACAATTCTGCATTGATAATTTACACGGGTTTTCTTCGGAGTGTGGTGAAGATCATCTTATAAATGAATTAACGTATATAAATTATGTAAGTGCTGATATTAAGCGTTGGCAAGGATACAATTTTATAGATAAAAAATTAAAAAATTTTGATACTATATTACCTTTGAAACGTCCTAAAAATTCAAAAACTTTAATAGATAATATTGTACCACTTTGGGAGATTGTGTATCACGGTTTTGTTTATCATAACGCTGACAGAATAACTCAACTACATACAACTGCATGGAACAAGCGTATAAGTAAGAAATTACCATTGGTGCTTGTTGAATTTGGGGCTCGTCCAATCTTTTACACAAATTCATTAAAGAATGTAAATCAAATAGCTAAAGCTTATAGAGAATACAAACCTCTTGCTTACTTATCGACAGTCTTTATGGATTTTCATAAAATTATAAATGAAAATGTACGATTAATAGGTTATGCTGATGGTTCTCGCATCGTTATAAATTATGGAAATCAACCATTTTATTTTGAAGGTGTAGATATTCCACCTATTTCGTATAAATTATTAAGAGCATCTGCAAAATAAATAATAAAGGCTGATTGGTAAATCAGCCTTTATTGTATAATGATGTCGGTGTTTTCTTGTATCCAACGTTTTAGTTTTACATAGATATTTTCATCTTGTTGTATGTAGTCGTGTAGATTTTGTGCTGGGGTTTTCAATATGTAGGTAAAGGTTGTTTTATCATCATTTGAAAGTGATTGAAAAAAATCTTCCTTTATTGCGTAGCCTTGTTCTTTTGTTAGTAGATACAAAAATTTTATATGTATAGATGACATATTTTTTGATTTCTCTATTGCTTCAAATGTCTTTGACAAGAGCGAGTACAACGAGTGCGTTTCATTGATATTTTCTCCATTATGCTTTACGATTAATGATATATCGCAAGCAGAGCAGAGCTTGTTGTAAGAGGTGGATATACCTTGTCTATGTTTAACTATTTCAAAGCTTTGCAGAAAGGTAACGGGAACATTTCCAGAGAAATCAGGTTGACGAATTTTACAAGTTATTTCATCAAACAAATCTGGAATTAAGGATGTCTTCTTTCTCGACATCCTTTTGAATAAATATATCAATCCTTTTTCAGACGAAAAAGCTGTGAGCATAACCGAAGACTCGCCTCGATTTTCTTTATCGAGAATTATTGCGGAGATTTCGTACGAGTCTTGCAAATTATTCCTGCTATTTATTATTACTGTTGGGCGAAACGGCTCCACCAGAAATTATGAATTTCATTGCATCGCCAACCGACATATCTAGATATTTTATATCATCTTCAGCAACGGCAAACAAAAAACCACTAGTAGGATTGGGTGTTGTTGGTACAAATACATTAACCATTTTGGAACCACATTTATCGGCAACTTCGCCTCCAACTTCGCTAGTTAAAAATCCTACTGCGTAGGCTCCGCGCCGTGGGAACTCTACCAAGACGACTTTTTGAAATACTGCTTTGTTTTGTTTTGAAAAGGTATCGACTATTTGCTTTACAGTTCTATATACGAGCCCAACAAATGGGATTTTATTTATAACCTTTTCGGATATAGTTAACATCATCTTTGCAACGATAAACTGCGACAACAACCCTAGCAAGGCTACTAAAACAACAACTATCAACATTGAAAAGAAATCTACGGCGATACCTCGCATACCTTCTGATGGTATCGATTTGTCAAAGTATTCTAGAATAGGAACTATTATAAATTCTGACGCGGGAGCACCTATGTTTCGGACTAGAAACATAATCAGAAATATTGTTATAACTAACGGAAGTGCTATTATTAACCCTGTGAAAAAATAATTACTTATTTTCTTTAGCATAGAACGTAAATATTTGAGTTTTATAATGTTTGTCTAAAATTTTTAAAGCTAGGTTTTCGGCAAAGCGCATTATTTTGGCATCGTCTTCCGATATATTATCAACACCCGCTAGATGAAGGTATCCGTGTGCAACGTATAACGACAACTCTCTTGATGGCGTATTATTGAAATCTTTGGCTCGCTTTAACGCCATATCGGCTGATGTACATATTTCGCCTGCGTCATCATCATCTAATTCATCGCCCTCAAAAGTTATGACATCTGTTGGGGTTGGATTATCCATAAAATCTTCATGGATTTTTGCAAGCCCATCATCTGTGAAAAATGCAACAGATAATGTGCCTTGCGGCGCTTTGTATTCTTCTGGCAACTCGGCATCTAACAACTCGATAAACCTACGAAGCTTACGATTATCGACCTTTAAGTTAGGATTGAAGTTTGTTATATCTATTTGTCTTTGCATTATGAAAGGATATCTTGAAAACGTTTAAGGGAATCGGCGACTTGGGCACTTTTCACTTTATAGTTGAGTTCTAATGTAAATATATGTTTTGATGAATCGAAGTATTGTTTTAATGATTCAAAGTTTATACAACCTTCGCCCACGGCTAAATGATCTTTGCCAGCATTTGTACAGTCGTGGATATGCCAGCCTGCAATTTTATCGTAGGTATCTTCTATTAGCTGTTGCTGTTTATACAAATGTTTTATTTCCTTTATTTTAGAATGTCCTAAATCATGCCAAACTTTTATTGTAGGAGAATTTCCTATCTTTTCAAAAAGTGTGGCAAACGTCCAGTCTAGAGGTAGTTCGCTTATGCCTTCTCGATTTTCTATACCCATAAAAACATTCGCTTTTTTTAACTCTTCTTCTATGGATTCTAGGTTTTTAAGCAGGAAGTTGTAATCTTTTGTTATTGCACGATGTGTCGTCTTCTTGAGAAAGTTATCTCTAATTTTGGTAAATCTTATGTCTTCTTCTTCAAAATTTGCTAGATCTTTATCTCCCAAAAGTTTTGAAATTTTGGAGTCAGGACGAAACAAAAAATACGACAATGTGCCACTATGCGAGACTATCGCTTTGGCTTGGGTTTGTTTTGCTAGTTCCAAAGTATTTAACGTATGGCGTCGCCATTGTTGCGACTCTATTTTACTTTTTGTTGACGGCGAAAATAAATTTGGAACAGCTCCAGAGGCAAATGGAGGAATAGGACAAAAATTATGCAAAGATGATACTTTTACTATTCCTTCTTTTAAGGCTTTAAATATACCTTCTAGCGATGTTATTGGCGTTGAATGTCCCAATTCAACATATTCATAACCTAGCTCTGCCGCTCTACAAAGCATTGCGTACCCATCTGTTGGGTATCTGTTTTGGAGAAAGCTTGTTGATAGGGAAATTATTGGTTTTAACGTGTCCATATTCTCAACGATGACAGCATAAAATACTCTAATGCTGGAGTTTCTTTCATATTTAAATCCATCAGATGTGATGATTTTTCAATAGTTTCAACTACTCTAGATATTTTTACCGCAGGCACTCCATTCCCACCTAATGCACAATCTACACAGGCTTTTTCTAAATCTGAAAACATTTGTTTTTGAAGACTTCGGCGTTCTCCTGCTTTTATGGCTTCTATCATTTCTTCATCCAGATTTTCTTCTTTTGTGTCATCTATATCTGAGGTATCTTCTTGGATGATTTTTATGATGCTTTCAAACCTAGCTATTAAACCATAACACATCATAACGGCATCGGTAGATTTTATTTCTTTGCCAATTCCGCCCATTAAAGCTTTTTGCCATACTTTATAATCGTTCAACCATTCTTGCAAAAGCTCATTTTTTATCTCTTCTTCTGGAGTATCGACTCGCAACGATATGCAACGACTCTTTATTGTATCAAGCAAATCATTTGGACGAGTGGTTAGTATGAAAATTGTCGTTTGGGCAGGCGGTTCTTCTAATGTTTTTAAGAAGGCATTTGCTGCCCAAATATTCATTCTATCTGCTTCATAGACTATGGCAACTTTATATCCGCCTAATGATGATGTTTGACGTAAATCTTTTAATAATTTACGCATTGTATTTGAATCTGGTTCTCCTTCTATTGCACCTATTTTTATTTGACGCATTTTCCCTTCGGGACGCAACTCAAATAGGTCGGGATGATTTACACAAGATTTGCCAAATAGATCTGTTGCAATTTGTTTTGCAACGCTTTCAAGTGGAGTTACAGATTTGCCATACAACAAAATTGCATGATGCAAGCGATTTGCATGCATTGCTTTTCTAAGGATATTTACTGCGTTTTCTTCAGCCATTACTTCTTCAGCTTTTTATCTACGCATTCTTTTATTTTTGCAAACGTTTCTTCTTTTGTTCCCTGTGCAGAAACAACTACAAAACGATCAGGATTTTGTTTTGCCAATGCTAGAAACGAATCTCTTACACGTTCGTAAAATAAATTTGACTGCGAACCCATTCTATCGGCATTATTACTATCGCGTTTATTTGCTCTTCGCAATCCCTCTTCAACGGGCAGGTCTAAAACTACTGTGATATCTGGTTTAAGAGAATTTGTGGCAAAGTTATTCAACCAATTTACGCTATCGGCATCAATATTTCTTGCTGCACCTTGATATGCTGTTGTGGAATCGTAAAATCTATCGCACAAGACTATCTTACCAGATTGGAGTGCGGGCAAAATTGTTTCTGCAACGTGTTGACTGCGTGCTGCCTCAAAAAGCAATATTTCTGTACGTGAACACATTGTTGACCCCTCTTTGGCAAACAACAATAAATCTCTTATTTTTTCAGATAAAGGAGAACCTCCTGGTTCTCTAGTACAAATACAATCGTATCCAAGAGTTGTTAGATATTCTTTGAGCAATGATATATGCGTACTTTTTCCGCATCCTTCGCTACCTTCAAATGTAATAAATATACCCTTAGACATTTTTATTTTGACATTGTTGGGATTAGTTTTTGTAAAATTGTTTGTGCATAAATTCTAATTAGAAAGTCATTAGGATGATTTACATTATTTCCTGTCATATCTATAAATCTCTTTTGTTTTAGTAATCTTTTATGCACTTCGCGAACATTTGCAACGGCTATCCCCTTTGTTTGCATATTTGCACATACCTTTGCATACTCATCGTGCATTGGAAAGTTATGCCAAAGGGGATTTGCTGTCATTGAGGTGACTATGATTATTTCTGTTGTAGGATTTTCTTTGCGTATTTTTAAAATCATGTTTTCTAAATTAGCTTTAAATTTTTCGGCTGGAATTCTGTCATTCATTCCAAATGCCAAAATTGCTAAGTCGGGCTTATCGGGGCAGACTAAGCTTTCTACATTTTTTTCACCCCATGTTGAAGATGTGCCTCCCAAAGCTCTATTTAAGTATTCAACGGGGGCTTTATAATAACGCACTAATTCTTGTGCTATGTAATCTCCCCAGCTTGGGGCAAATGGAATTGTAAGGCTAAGACCACTAGCATTGGCTCCGTGCGATATACTATCTCCGTACAAAACTATACGCAATGGATGCTTTTGTTTAAGCAAGGATATTGTATTGGGAAGTATTTTTTCTTCGTATATTTCGCCAACTTTCTCATTTATTACTGCGTGTTTATATGAGATGTAGACCATATTAGAATGAAACCAGCTACCTTCGCGGAAAAGTGCGTATTTTTTTATAACATTAAAGTGAAAATTACTGCCGAGTTGTTTTGCTTCTACTTTTGTATTTGCATACATACTAGAATATGGAATTATTTTTACATTTTAATTTGGTAAAAATTCAATAGTATCGCCAGATATCTTAAAATCCTTATCTTTATGCAACTCAACTTTTTTACCTGAACTTAAGGTATAGGCTTCTAATATTTCTGTCGGTTTAAACAAAAGCTTTGCGGTAACGGGCTTTTTAGCATCTATATCGCCCAATGGGAATACTGACTCTGCTATTGTTTCGTCGCCAGAGAATATTGGACGCGTATATATTGACGTACGAAAATGTTTTTCATTAATCAGCACTTTCAATTCAACGCTTTTAATGTAACAGGGACTTTGGTCTTTAGATTTTAATGAAATTTTTATATCGAGAGATTCTTTTTTAGATTTTATAGCATTCCGAATTTCTCTTGTTACCACAAATAATGCTTTGAATTTACCAGCACGATTCAACATTGTGCGTGAGGCAATTTGTCTATCATCTACTGATATAGTCAATGATGGCGTTACCGTTTTTAATTCTTTTATTTCACCGACTACTTCTATTACTGCGAATGGAATACGATTTACGTTAGGAAGTTTTAATGTGGTTTCTACTACATCATTTTCTTCGGCATTTACAACTGCATTTGAATCTACTTCTCCGGCATTTACATACAGTTCTGCTTGGATAGAAGTAATTGTGAAAACTAAAAACAATATAACTTTTAGAATATTCATAATATTTTTATAGCTTTTGAACAGTTATTTGTAAACAGATTTTTGGCAAAATTTTTAGACACTGAATTACGTGCAAATGTTGCAGCTGTCGTCATTTCTTCTTCTTTAAATAATTTAGGATACAAACGCAGTGGGTAATCGGTACCGTAAATTATTGAATTTGCTAAAGTTGGGTTTCCTTCAGCTAATGAAAAGGCATCTTTAGAGGCTATGAATTGAGTAGCTGCGGAATCGAAGAATATATTTGGAGATTTTACATCATCTATATTTTCAAATACAAGATTTCCACACCAATGTGCGAATATAAAATTAACATCTAGATGTTTCTTAGCAACTTCTATGGCTTCGGCGGTTTTTGTTGGCGTTTTACCTTGATACATTCTTGGGGTATTTTCGGTAATATGGATATTTATAGCCAATTTCTCGATTGCTGATATTTGTAAAATTTCTTCAAATATAGGACTTTTAAATGAAAAATTTTGGACACCATCATGAAGTTCTCCCAATCCACAAAACCCCATATCTCTAGCTGTCTTAGCTATTTCAATGGATTTTTTGTTTGTGGGTAATATAGCGGCAAAGGCTGAAAGTCTATCGGGATGACGCTTTACTAGGGCAGAGATTCTCAAGTTTTCTTCTACACAAGTTTCATAATTTTGCCAATACCATCCCATTATGAATGCACGTTCTATTTGAGCTTCGTCCATATCATTCAAGAACTTTTTTTCATTCGGAAACCCTTGTAACGATAACTTGCCATCGGGGCGTTCCCCAACAAGCATAGACCAATATTTTTCATTTCTAGACAATCCCCACGACTGCACATCTGCGGATGCTTCTTCTGAAAAAAAATGTGTATGAGCATCTATCATATTTTTACAAAATACCAGTGTATATCATAGTAATCAATATAACTGCTAGTATTATTCGATATACTGCAAATGGTATCAAGCCATATTTAGTTAGAAATTCTACCAGCCATCGTACTGCTATTATAGAACTGAAAAATGCTACAACTAAACCAAGCAACAACGGTGATAGTGAAAGTGCTTCGAACATTGCATTACCATCGGTATATATTTTATAAGCAGACGCTGCCGATAAGGTTATAAGTCCTAACAAGAAGCTGAATTTTGCAGAATCTTTGGCATTCATTCCTGCTATATATCCGCCCAAGATTGTCATCATAGAACGAC
>JAGAOA010000080.1 GCA_017623955.1 Opitutales bacterium | reverse complement strand
TAAAAAAGCACTCGAATTACCTGTTGATTACTGTAATCCATTCCGCTTAGAAACACTTAAATTGTTGCGTCATATTCAAAAGTACTATCCAGATAGTGATGTTTTACATTACTACTTGGGCAACATTCTCTACGACAAGCAACAACTAGCAGGTATGGCAGAATGGAAAAAATGCCTTGAAATAAATGACAAATATACTATGGCATGGCGCTATTTGGGTTACGCAAATTGGAAATATACGAAGAATTTTGCAGAATCAGCAAAATGCTATGCAAAAGCAATTGCACTCGATAAATCGCAACCATTGTTCTTTGAAGAGTATGACCAAGTTCTCGAAGCTATGGGTGCCGACGTAAAAATGCGTTATGATATTCTAAAAGCAAATCATGAAATCGCTGTAAAACGCTATTATCCACTTGCAAACGAAGTCATAACAGGCACATTTGTTGGCGATTATGATTATGTATTAAAGCTCTTGAAAGAA
The DNA here is from genome assembly GCA_017623955.1 of Opitutales bacterium. Next base: position 3,045 of record JAGAOA010000080.1, on the reverse strand, counting down.
TGCTACTTCCCAACACGCGAAGGTGTAGCAAACTTCCATGATGTATATGTAGATGCACTCTTGCTCGCTGGTAAATCAAAGCTAAAATCAGGAAAACTCGATGAAGCGTTGAAACTCTATAACGAAGCCTTTGTATTCCCAGATAATCATCAAGTATTCGTATTCGACACACGCCGTCCACGCGATGCACAAATCTATTACTTCATAGGCGAAGCTTACGAAAAGTTTGGTAATAAAGCTAAAGCAATGGAAAACTATAAAAAAGCTACCGAAGTCAACGTGAAATACACAGAATATCGCTATTGGCAAGGTCAAGCATTCCAGAAATTAGGTCATTTTGGTATAGCACGTGCATTGTTTGATACCCTAAAAAATGAAGGCAATAAAGCATTTGTAACAAGCTATGTAAACTTCTATGGTGCTGAAGGTACAACTGGTAAGACCGTTGAAGGAATCAACTCAAATGCTCATTACATTCGTGGGCTCGGATTGAAAGGCTTAAAACGTTGTAAAGAAGCAAAAGAAGACTTTTCAGCATCTCTAAAGCTAAAACCTTCGGCTTTATGGTCGAAAGTAATGCTTGAAGAAAACTAAAAACATCTTCAAATTAGTGCCGTCTTAATAATTAGGACGGCACAAACATTTTTTATACATACAATGAAAAAACATATATTAACACTTATCTTCTTAGCTACCTCACTTGCATTTGCAAATGTAGAATTAGGACGCGGTTATCCATCAGCAAAAATAACAAATGGTCAAATAACAGCAAAAGTAGCCATACAAACAGGAATTGATAACAATTATTATAGAGGCTCTCGATTCGATTGGTCGGGACAAATTTACGATTTAACTTGGAATGGACACTCGTATTATGGCGAGTTTTTTCCCAAATTCGATCCATACAATCACGATACTGTTTGTGGTCCAGCCGAAGAATTTGCTCAAATTGGATATGAAAACGCCAAAGTTGGTGGCGAGTTTGTAAAAATTGGTGTTGGCATATTGCAAAAGCCCGACAATCAACCATACAACATACGCCGTCTTTACAAAATTCTCGATAAGGGGCAATGGACATGTAAACTTGAAAAGAATGCAGTTATTTATACTCAGACAATAAAAAGCAAAGTTGCAAGTTATATCTATATGAAAAAAATCGAGCTTATAGAAGGTTCATCTACAATGCTTGTGTCACACTCTCTTCAAAATATAGGTAATAATGAAATAGTAACAAACACATATTGTCATAATTTCTTTATGCTCGATAATACACCATCGAGCAAACCAATAACAATGAAACTTTCTTTCACTCCTACAAAAGGCGATTTTCTACCACAAATAAAAGGTTTTGCCATTGTAAAAGATGCCTCTATTTTAAAAGATAAAAAACTTACTTTTACACGAACAATCGTAGAACCAGAACGTGTTTTGTATAGAGACATTCCATGCGAAAACAAAGTAGAACTAAACGACTTTAGTATTGAAAATTCTGCAACTGGAGCCGCAGTAAGACTCAGAGGCGACAAACCAATGTATAATCTTTTGTTGTGGGCAAATGCAAAAACACAGTGTATTGAACCTTGGATTTTAATAAATATCCAACCTAATAAGACATTTGCGTGGACAAACCGCTACGATTTTTACGAAGTCGATAAAAAGTAAAATCAAATTGTATTCTACATAAAATAACGCCTAGTTTCCTAGGCGTTATTTTGTATTAATCAAGTTTAAAAAATGTATCGGCATAATCCATAAAATTAGACCAATCATATTCAACAATATCGTGTTTACCTATTCGTAAGTGATGTCCAATATCACCTAAGAATTGTTTTTGAACATAAAGTTTGTCACTTTCCGACGGCAAATTTTTAGCACCATACAATGCATAGATTTTACTTGCATCTTTAAACGATTGATATTCACCAAGCGGATCAGCCCAAATGTCAGCGGTTGCACTGGCAACATACAAACCTCTCGGAGCTACACACGCTAACAAGTGTGATTGGTCGAAAGGCATATCTTCAACACCTTTTCCCCCGAACTTTTTAAGTTCATCAACAAACCAAAAATTCAAGCCCTTACTTTTAGCCATATGTAAAATGCTTTCACCAAAGTTTCGACGATTTGTTGCAGCTCCTAAGCAACCAGAATTATTTGAAATAGTAATTGCAAAACGAGCATCAAAAACTCCCGTATAGATTGCAGTTTTTCCCAAGCGAGAATGCCCTACTACAATTGCTTTCTGCGAATCTATTTCAGGCAAAGTTTCTATCAAATCTAACACACGAGAATTTCCCCAAGCCCATGCTGGAATAGCAGTTCCCTTTGCTCTAGGTGGATAAATTTGATAAACACTATCTTTTGCTCCTTGAAAATGATCAGGAAAAACCTCGCAATAACAGAACGTGGCGAATGCATAACCTCTCGAAAGAATTTTGTCCATAGGATGTCTCCAAGAAGCCTTGCCACGTTGTTGCTCCGACGGTCTATTATCTTCAATACCAACACGCTTATTTATGCGTAAGTATGTATTTGGCAATATAATTTTTTCATCTAACCAAACAGTATGATTCCCCGTAAAGTTAGGCGACACAAATACAGGTACATTTTTCGCATTTTTAGGAATGTAAATAAGCACACCGAATTCGAAAACTTTTCCATTATTAGTTGCTAAAACTTTATATTGTTTGCGTATAGCATTTAGTTCTTTAAATTCTCCAGATTCTAACAACTTAAATTCTAATTTTTGCGGACGTGGCAAAGGTTTTCCATAAACAGAAGTTGCAAAAAAATCTTTTACCTGCTTGCTCAATTCATTCCACTGCAAAGCAGATTCAATCTTTTCTCCCGATGGAGATTTCAATATATCTAGGCGTTTATAGATATTTGCATTACCTTCATCAACATTAGAACATTTCCTTACCCAGCTTGAAACTTCTTCCAACGATGAATCATAAACCTTGTGCGAATTACAACCACACAAAGACACTGCAACAACGATAAATATAAGTAGTTTTTTCATATGCGTTTTATTTTTTTATTTTT
>JAGAOA010000079.1 GCA_017623955.1 Opitutales bacterium | reverse complement strand
GTGTGCTCTTCCGATCTAAGGAATTGCATTATCACAAACTATAAAATTTAAAAAGTATCCAAATATAAGAATTACGCCTGATATAAATTCAGAACAACGTGCATATCTCAAAAAAATTTTTGCCGATGCCAATATAGAAATAGTAGCATTTGGCATAGGTTCAGGCTTCAAAAAACCCACAGACGCCGACAAATACCTAAGTTTCTGTAAAGAACTAGGAATAAAAATATTCGTTTGGGAAGGTAATTATAAAGATATTCCATTTATAGATAAAAAAGCTAAAGAATATGGAGTAAAAATTGCAGTCCATCATCATACAGCAAAATACAATAAACAAAATAAATATAATACTCCAAACGGAATGTTATCGCGAGTAAAAGACTATGATAACGTTTATGCATTAGTTGATAATGGACACTGGGCAAGAGAAAAAACCGATGCCGTAAAAGGCTATAAACTTTTGGGAAAAGAAATCATCCAGCTTCATTTTAAAGATCCCAAACAATTTGGAGCCGAAGGTAAAACCGATGCACCAATAGGCGAAGGCTGTTTGAATATCCCCGCTCTACTCAAAGCGTTAGATGAAATAGGCTTCGATGGTTATTTTGTTCTTGAGAACGAAACAGTTTCAGATAATCCCACCCCTGCAATGAAAAAAAGTGTGCAATATCTTCGTAACCATTAAAAATGAGTAATATTATGAATAGAATAACTTTTATAAAAAATGCAACACTAGCTACACCTGCAACAGTATTAGCCCCAAACATAATTGCAAATTCATCAAAAGACCTTCCAGAACACGAAAGAAATCCGCTCCGACTGGCTTTCATAGGAACAGGTCTTATGGGCGGACAAAATATGCAAATACTCTTGAAGAATTTAAAGCAACAGTGTGTGGCAGTCTGCGATGTCGACACAAAATACGGCAAAAAAAATCAAATTAAATATGCTCCAAATGCACAAGTGTTCATAGATTATCGCGAGATGTTTGAAAAGCTCGATGGTAAAATTGATGGTGTTGTAATTAGTACGCCCGATAATTCTCACTTTTCAATAGCTATGACCGCATTGAAATACAAAGTTCCAACCTATGTAGAAAAGCCATTGTGCTATTCAGTTGCACAAACTAGAATGCTCACAGAAGTCGCAGCCAAAGTCGGAGTTACTACTCAAATGGGGAACTTCGTGCATAGTGCAGCTGGCATAGATTTCGTTCGAGAATGGATAGATGCTGGTGCAATAGGTGATGTAAAAGAAGTTTTTGCATGGACTTGTCGCCCAATTAAAGGTTGCAATCAGACCCCAAAGGGCTGGGATTATTGGCCAAAGCCTGATCCAATTCCACCAACGCTCGACTGGGATAAGTGGTTGAATATCACAGAATACTCTGATTATTACGATGAAGTTGTCCCTCTTAATTGGAGAAGATTTTTCAAATTCGGCAGTGGTTCATTGGGCGACATTGGTTGCCATATTCTCGATGTTCCAATTACAGCGTTCGACCTACCTGCCCCAACCACAGTAAAAGTGCGTCAGCGTGGAGGTACATCAATTTGTGTACCATTGCAAGATGAAGTAGAATATTATTTTCCAACAAGCAAATTTAAAAAGCCATTAAAAATAACATGGTATAGTGGAGTAGTACAACCAGATGAATATGGCAACTTCCCAGCTGGTTACGACAAATCATTTTTACCACCATTGCCGAAAGAATTTACCGACATGAATAAAACGTATAGACATCTCTCGAACGATGGTATGTTTATAATAGGGACAGAAGGTGTTATTTATTCTCCAGTTATGCACTTGCGTGGCAAACCAGTTCTTTTGCCAAAAAAACGCGAACAGGAATTGAAAACAATTCTTGACGAACGTACTAAAAAGTACAAAACTAAGGATCATCGTCTAAACTTCGTTGAAGGTATAAAAGGCAATGTAAAAAAATGCAATTCCGACTTTTCAGTTGCAGGACCGCTTACCGAAACCGTACAGCTTGGAAATGTCGCATTGCAGTTGAATAAAGATATTGTCTGGGATAGCAAGAATATGAAGTGCGTAGGCGAGCCATCGGCAGACGTTTATATAAATACTCCGATGCGAAAAGGGTGGTATTAATAATCCCAAAAAACAATTTTAACACGTAGAGACGTTAGGATAAAATCTTAACGCCTC
>JAGAOA010000078.1 GCA_017623955.1 Opitutales bacterium | reverse complement strand
GGTATCTTTAGTTTCCCCAATGGCAATTAGGGCTGGAATTACCGCTCCAGTTCCGTACACGTAATTAACACCCCAGCGACCAAACCACGAGCCGTCATCTTCTTGTTCGTTGTATAGAAACTCAAGTGCTTTTGCGATAGCTGGATGATTTTTAGAGAAACCGCACATTGCTAGAGCTTCAATAACGTGAGCAGTTACGTCAGCACTAGGAGGGTCTAATACTTCTCCGAAATCGCAGAAAGGAATTTTTGTAATAATTTCTCTAGTATTGTTTTTATCGAATGCAGCCCAACCACCATTGTCGCATTGCATTGCTAAAATCCAATTAATAGTTCTGCGTATAGCCGAATCTACTCTACGAGCTCTTACATTTTCGCGAGGAATTAATTTTTGAATTTTCTTAAGAGCAATAATACCAACTGCGGCATCATCAATATCTGGATAAAAGTTGTTTGCACGTTCAAATGACCAACCACCTGGTTCTACATGTTTGCCAACTTTTACCGCCCAGTCTCCATGATAGCGATTTTCCTTAGCTAACACATAGTCTAAAGCTTTTATCAATTCAGGGCACGACCCTGGAGTTTCGCCTGCATCGATTAGGGCAATCATTGTTAAGAAAGTGTCCCAAACAGGACTTTCGCTAGCTTGTAACATTATACCTTCGCCTCTATCGACACGCCAATGCAAGTTGAAAGCATCAATAGCTTTAGACATATTAATTTGATCTAAAGCAAAACCTTCAGTATGCATTGTTATAATTCCGTAAATCCAAGGAGGTTGAATTCCACCCCAAGCACCATCTTCATCTTGATGTTCTAAAATCCATTGTAGAACTAGCTTGATAGCAAATTCTCTGAATGGCTTTATAGGTAGACGATTGTACGCATGTAAAGCATGGTCAATCTTCATAAAGATATTTTCAATGCTAAAAAAGCTTTTGTTTTTGCGAGGCAAACGGAAGTCAGCTTTTTCTCTACCTTCTGGGAATAATTCATCTAATTGAAGATGAGCCGGAAGTTCTTTTATTGGGCGACGAGCCGTAAGTATTGTAATTGGCATCATCGTAGCTCTTGCCCAACATGCAAAGTCGTAAATATTAAAAGGACACCATTTGGGTAAGAAGAAAATTTCTGGGGGAAGAACAGGAGTATGAGCCCATGGCCATTGACCAAACAAAGCGAGCCAATATTTAGTAAATACTCTTATGCGTTCAATCCAATTATTTTCTAAAAGCCATTTGCGAGCTTTGACCATTATAGGACTATCAGGATCAAATCCGTGTAAACGCAGTGCAAAATAACATTCTAAGGTTGTATTTATGTCGCCTTGTTCTGCACCATGGTAAACGTCCCATGAACCATCTTCGCGTTGGCGGTCGAGAATATAGCGAATTACTCCGTCTTTTTTGTGGTCATCAAAATCTATAAAATACATAGCTAGAAGCCATTGGGCTTCCATACAGCAATTAGTATCAAGAGGTGCGTTCCAGTATCCCTCAGGATATTGGCGTTTTCTCACATAATTTATAGCATCTCTTAAAGTTTGAGCTATCGATTTTTTTGTCGAAGTTTTCGCTTTAGCGTCTTCTACACTGTCAATATTATTAAGCATGCCTCTACTTTTTCAGATAATAAAGATTATTCAAGCAAATATTTAGAAATTAGTGTACTAGAATTTAATGCAGATTGTCTGCCAGCAGTCAAATATCGTAGGTTTCTGATGGGTTTGGGATAACTACATTTGCCTTTGGTAAACGATCAAAAATTTCGTACATAAACCATTCTCTCGAAGCCTCATTTCCATGTGTCAGAATGACACATCTTGGGTCTTTTCGCATAATAAATTCCAACAGTTCGTCTCTGTCTGCATGTGATGTAAGATCGAATTTATCAAATTTGCAATTTAACGTGCCAACAAAAAACAAATCTCTAAAAGCGAAATCTTCGTTTGGAGCAGTGTTCATCAATCTGCCAGCAGGTGTTTCTGGATCGCAATATCCAACGAGGAAAATTGCATTAGCAGAATCGTTCATAACAGCCGAAGCTGCAATGTAAGCTGGAGTGTTTTCAACCATCATTCCGCTACCAAGAATGTAGATTCCTTTTTCATCGAAATCTTTACCAACTTCAATTTTTCCCCGCAATACTTTTGTATCGTCAAGAGTTTTTTTTGTGAAGTTTATGTATGCTGAATTTTTTGAAAGCTTAACGAAATGTTCTGCAATATCCACACCTAATCCACCAATGAAAACTGGAGTTTTTTCTGGTATTATTTTTTGAGCTTTAGCCTTTGCTATAATTAACATAACTTCCTGCATACGCCCTAACGCAAATGCGGGAATTAAAACGTTCCCACCATCTTTAATTACCCTAGATATAGATATAATTAGACGTTGTTCCTCACTTTCGCAATCGGCAAATTCAATACGTTCGCGTTGTCCTCTAGTAGTTTCAGTTATAAGTACGTCAACTTTTTCATCAAGTTGTTTTGCACCTTTGAGCAAGTTTGTATCGTTAAATGATATGTCGCCCGAGAAATAATATTTTTTCTTGTTATGCTCAAAAATCACCGATGAAGCTCCTGGGATATGTCCCGAAGGAGTAAAAGTAATTTTTACTTTATCTGCGTTTATCTCAAAAATTCTTTCTCGATTAAATGCCATTGGGGTTAGTTGTTCTGCAATTCTATCAAGTTCAGAATTTTCGTATAATGGATATTCTTTTATGTCGTATTCTTCGCGCTGACGAGCCATTACACTACGCGAATTGCGTAACATCTTAAACATCAGTTCTCGCGATTCTTCGCTTACAAGAACTCTTGCATTGCGTTGAGTACGCAATAATACAGGTAATGCTCCACAATGGTCTAGGTGGGCATGCGTTATAGCAATGAAGTCGAGCGAATTATCAAGAATTTTTGAAAAATTTGGTAGGGCATCTAATCCCATTTTCTTTGGATGCATACCACAATCAACAAGTGCTTTAAAATTTCCAAATTCAATTAAATGAGCACTTGAGCCAACATCAATATCTTTGTTCAAATCGGTGTATAACATAATCAACCACCTGCAACAATCTGCATTATCTCTAATTTGTCACCTTCTTGTAAGATAATATCGCAGAATTTAGAATAAGATAAAGCTTTACCATTTAGTTCTACAACACAACGCATAGGATTTTTTCCAAGCGACGATATCAATTTAGATATTGTCGTTTGTTCTTCTACATCGAGTTCTTTTGAGTTAGCAACAATTTTCATTTTGTATTTTCTTTTATCTAAATATACCACAGTTAAAAAAATCTCAATATATTTTTTGTTTACAAAAATTGGGACTTTTTATAACCTTATTTTTGTTTTAGATTTCACGCATAATTTGAGAAGGAGCATTATTTATGAAGAAAATAACGTCTATTGTTGTTGTGCTGTTTACAATGATAACTACATTTGCAATAGATACAGCACGCATTCGTATAACAAAGTTAGATAAATCTGTATCGGAACAAAATGTAAAACTTCAAAAAATGTCAGATGGAGCATGGCGTTTTAGAGTTCCAGTGGCTAAAATTTCTCGGGATACAGATACTATTGAAGTGGTCAACGATTGGGCAAAAGCTCGGAAAGGCGAAGAAGGTTTTTTTCTTACACAACAGGGAGAATATGGTACATTTCGCTTAGACAATGGAAAGGTATTGGCAAATCGTCAAGACGTGCATGTCTTTGGTATGAAAACTCCACGTGGATGTTTTGCTGGTATAGTAAAGGGCTTGCGTTTAGAGTATAACCAAATTCTCAAAATTAAGAATGGTCAATATGAAATGATTTCGTGTTTCAATATTGCAGATATTCAATTCGACCCATACGAAGATATCATTATAGATTTTTATGAATTAAAAGGCGATAATGCTAATTATTCGGCTATGGCAAATCTTTACCGCAACTATCTCTTAACTTCTCGCAAAATAGTACCATTAGTTGAGAGAGTTAAGGGAAATCCAACTTTAAAAAACTCTGCCGAAACTATGTATGCACGTATAAAGTTTGGTCGTTGTGATAGACGTTCTGCACCTACGAAAGAGTGGAGTAAGCCTGGGTACAAACCAACTATGGTTGTTGATCATACTTTTGATGATGCAAAAAAATTATGCAAAACTTTAAAGATTTAGGAATGGATGATATTGAAGTATGTTTTGTGGGATGGCATAAAGATGGACATGATGGTCCATTTCCAGACTTGTTCCCAGTGCCATTGGAATTTGGTGGCGAGGCAAAAATGCGTGAGGCGGTTGCATTTGGAAAAAGTTTAGGATATAGAATGACCGTTCATACAAATCATCATAACTACTATGCACATGCAAAACGTTTCGATGCTGAAAATACAAATAAAAATCCCGACGGAACTTTACGCGTTTACAGATATTGGCCAGGGGGTAGAGCGTATCATTCTTGTTATCAAACAGTACTGACAAAGTATCTCGATGAAGATATAGCACGTTTGAAAGATATCGGTATAAACGGGACATATCATGTCGATGTAACAAGTGTCCGTAAGCCTACACAGTGTTGTAATTCTTTGCATCCGCTAAATAAACAGGAGATGGCAGATGTGCAAAATCAAATAGGTTATAAATTGCGTGAAGCTTTTGGTGGTTTTAGTTCTGAAGGGAAAATGGAGCATGTTGCAGAATCTCTCGACTTTGGTTTATACGTTCGCTGGAACGCAACCTTCTATAAGAATAAGGCAATAGATAAAGATGTTCCTCTAAATGAAATGGTATTCAATGGTATAATTTTGAGTAATCCATATTATGGAACTATCGATGCTCCTTATGAACGCAAACAAGGTGAGCGTTTGTCTGATTCAAACAAACCTTATTGTGTTATGGGATCTGCCGCTAGAGCTCGTTTGAAGGTTATTG
>JAGAOA010000077.1 GCA_017623955.1 Opitutales bacterium | reverse complement strand
TAAGAGTTTAGACGAAGTCTTGGCTGTTGCTGAAAAATTCAATACTCGCATTGCTACTTTAGCTGTTGCTATGACTGGATGTACTCATCCTCAAAATGGAGATCCTATTGCTGAGTTAGGCGAAGATGAAATGGAAATCGGTATGGGTCAACACGGCGAAGGTGGTGGTGGCAGAATGGAAGTGAAATCTGCTGACGAAACTGCAAAGATTATGTTTGGTAATCTTGCAAAGGCGGTTGATTTAAAGGCAGGCGAAAAGGTGTTTTTGGTTATCAATGGTACTGGAGCATGTACTCCTATGGAAATGGCTATTGTATTCCGTGCATGTTCTAAATTAGCAGAAGAAATGGGGGCAAAAGTGGAGTGTGGTATAATTGATGAAATTCTCACTGTTCAAGAAATGGCTGGCTTCCAGATGATTTTGTGCGTAGTTGATGATGCTCAGTTGAAGGCTCTCAACGCAAAAAGTGGCGCTCCATACTGGACTTGCTTAGGAGAATAAAAAATGAAAAATCTGACACTAGATAATCTTAAGGCAATGTTTGCAGCGGCGGCAGAAGTTGTTTCGGCTCAAGAAAAATATCTTTGTGAGCTTGATGCAACTTGTGGAGATGGCGACCACGGTGTAGCAATCAAGGGTGCTATAAATGCAGCAAACGATGCAATTCAAACTTCTACAAACCTCAAAGATGCGTTTTTTGATGGCGGTATGATGGCTATGTCGAATTCAAACGGCTCGACAAGCTCAATTTATGGAACGCTCTTTATGGGGATTTCAGAAGGTATTAATGCTTCAGCAGAATCGTTAGATGCTTCTGCATTAGCAAAGGCTTTTGAAACTGGATTAGCTTCGATGCGTGATATAGTCAAGGGCGATGTTGGTGACAAAACCTGCTTTGATGCTCTAATTCCTGCAATTCAAGCAATGGCTGGAAAAACAAGTGTTGAAGAACTTTTAAATGCCGCTGCCGAAGCCGCAGATAAAGGAGCAAAAAATACTGTAAATTTACAGGCTAAATTTGGTAGAGCAAGAAATCTTGGCGAGAAGTCTATCGGAACGCTCGATCCTGGAGCAGTCTCAAATGCAATGATTTTCGAAGCATTTGCAAAAGCTTTTAAATAAATTAAAACACAAAGAATAAGGAAAAATTATGGCAGACGCAGAAGGAAATATCGACGCAAAAAATTATGGTATAGGTGTTGAAACAAATAACGAAGGCTTTTTCTTGAAAGGCTCTGGAAATCTTGATTGGGGTGTAAAAGCTCGTTTGTCGCGCATTTTCAATCCTAAAAGTGGCAACACTGTTATGCTGGCTTTCGACCACGGTTATATTATGGGACCAACAAGTGGTTTAGAACGTATGGACTTATCAATAGTTCCACTCATTCAGTATGCAGATTGTATTATGTGTACTCGTGGTTCGTTGCGTTCCATCGTTCCACCAACATGCAATAAACCTGTTGCGTTGCGTTTTAGTGCAGGATCTACAATTCTTACAGAACTAAATAACGAATGCTTGGCTGGTATTGAAGATGCTATAAAGCTTGATGCTTCTGCACTAGCACCTATGGTTGCGATTGGTGACCAAAATTTTGAAACATTGACCATCAAAAATTTGGCTAAGTGTGTCGATTACACTGCACAATATGGAATTCCAACTTTGGGCGTAACGGCAGTTGGTAAAAACTTAGTTCGCGATGCTCGTTATCTCGGCTTGGCAACGCGTGTTTGTGCCGAAAATGGTGCTACATTTGTAAAAACATACTACTGTGAAGAAGGCTTTGAGAAGGTAGTAGCTGGTTGTCCTGTCCCTATCGTAATTGCAGGTGGCAAAAAACTTCCAGAAAAAGATGCTCTCGAATTGGCTTATAAGGCTATCTCAAGTGGTGCTCGTGGAGTTGATATGGGTAGAAATATATTTCAGTCGGAAAATCCAGTTGCTATGATAAAAGCGGTCAAGGCTGTCGTACACGAAGGTATGAAGCCAGATGAGGCTTTTGAGCTTTACAGAAACGAAGCAAATAAATAAATTCTAGGGGAGGATATTTTTTGAAAGGACTGTTTATGAAAAAAATCTTTTTTTGTTTTCTTGTTGCTTTTGCTACATCGCTGTTTGCAACGCAAAGCAACAATCTAAAAGCTGTTGCAGATAAAATATATTCTAAGAAAGACACGTTTTTAGATACGGTTCTTCAAACTCGTTCAAATTATGCATCGTGGTTGAAGTCTGAGTCCGACGCAAACACAAGTTTAAAGTTTGGCGATTGGTATGTATCGCAAGCGTTAGAACGCTATCGTAAAAATGCAATAACACATACCAATCCACAAGTAAATGGTATAGATTTAAAAGCTATTTATGGCAGAGAACCATTCTGGCGTAAATATAACATTAAAGATGGTACGCTCTTCCCATTGTATTCTACAAATCATAGATTGTTAAATGGTGCGGTTACTTATGTTGCTCGTGAAATTACTGCCGATGTTGATACAAAGTTTTCTTTTTCCGCAGGAGGAAAGGCAAGCCATGTAATGGATGTTATGTTAAATGGCAAACTTTTGAAAACTATTAAAGATGGCAAAGTTCAAGTTTTTGAAGTGCCATTGAAAAAGGGAAAAAATATATTGTCGTTTACTGTAAAAAACTTGGGTAGAATGACGGAAAACGCATTTTACTTTGTGCCTTATGCTGATCCCGCAATAGAACTTACTGCAAAATTGCGAAAAGATTTTCCAATCTTTTATAATACTCTAACTTCAATACGTTATTATTTTGCTGAAGCTCCATCTTTGTTGCCTTACGATTGGTTTGTAGCTAAAGATAATTCGGTTTCGCACAAAGATGTAATTCAAGGTATGATTGAAAATTCACTCTTTTCGGCTGGTAAGTTGGAAGAACGTTTTAAGAAGATAAAAGATGATACATCTGAAAGTGCCTCCGTTGAGCGCATAAAACTTCTGGCTGATGCTTTTGCTATTTTGTGCGCAGAAAGAGAACTTGGATTTTGCGTAAAGAATGTAAGAGCTGCTATGGAAGATATCAAAAAAACTTATCCCGATTATGATAAAGACGGCAAACTTTTTGCAGAGCTTACCGATTGGGAAAAGCGTATGCCAACTCTCTACAAAAATGTTGTAGACGATGTTAAATTTAATAGAAATACATCTTTTGCAGAAGCTCATAAATTTAAAGATTTTGCAACAAAGGCATTAGTTGCAAATCCACTTTTAAAACAATATTCTAAGTGGGTTATGATTAAGCGTGACAAGGGTTCTAGTCGTTTAGGCTTGCCACAAAATTGGCAAGGAAATTCTACTTTAGCATGTAATCCTTGGTCTTCTAATAATAAGAGACAACCAAAAGTTTGTGCTACATATAAAGACGAACTTTACACATTCGATATAACAAAACCTCAAGAGAAAAAACTACTATTTAAACCACAAAAAAACAACATTATTTGTGATTTAGATATATCATTTGATGGTGAGAAAATTTTGTATTCTACATTAGACGATAAAATGTATTTTCGTATGGATGAACTCGATACAACATCGGGCAATACAAAAACATTAACGCCAACTATGCACGAAAAAATCGACTACTACGATGGTATTTATCTGCCAGACAATCGTATTTTGTTCTGTTCAACTGCATGTTGGGTAGGCGTTCCATGCGTTGCTGGTACTGATTCTGTTGCTAACCTTTATGTAATGGATCCAAACGCAGGCGATGAAAAAGCTGTTGATGAATCTATACGTCAACTTACTTTTGAACAAGATGCCGACTGGATGCCAGTGTTAATGGAAAACGGTAGAACTATGTATACTCGTTGGGAATATGTTGATAATTCGCACTATTTC
>JAGAOA010000076.1 GCA_017623955.1 Opitutales bacterium | reverse complement strand
TACTACCGCAATAAACTCTATATTTAGGATCAAACGATATTGTCCAAAGAGTCGAATTTACAATTCTATCGCCTATCCAATCAATGTCTTTGTCACGCACATTCAAGCCTAAGTGTGCCGAACCTTCGCCAAAAGCTGTTTTATTTTCCCACGAAGAAGAAATTGTAAAATAATCAACACGATCTTGCTCGTTATGATAGAGATTATTTGGATACAATTTTTCTAATTCTTCGGAAGTTGATGCTGATATATACCCAGGCCACGAAACAAACATATTGCCTACATTCACATATAAGCCAAGTTCGTTTTTTGTATCAAGTTTTACGCCTGCACTAATTGTTGCAGACTTATTCCAGTTGAGTGAATTTGCAAAGAAACCGCTATCGTGAAAATAATTTGCCCCAGCCGATACATAATAATCATCAGTTGAATAATTAGCTGTTCCATAGAAAGAATACTCGCCATACTCGCCGTATGTTGCACCAAAAGTTCCGCCATTCTTACCCCATTTTTTTGTGGTTATTTTTATTACACCACTTTCGGCATAGTTCCCGTATGTAGCAGTTTGAGCACCATATAGAACTTCAATATTATCGATATCATTAACTTGAACTTGCCCCCAGTTTATACCAGCAATATCTATGTTATTCAAACGTTGACCATCTAAAAGTACCAAAACGCGTGTTTGACTATTTACACCAAAGCCACGCATAGATGGTTGTCCTGAAAATATACCACCACCCATATTGCGCATGTATACATCTGAATAGCGATTTAAAACTTGTGCAGTGCTTGTAAGATTACTATCGGCAATTTGCTCTGATGTAATATTTGTAGCATTTACAGGCGACTCGTACAATGAATCGGAAAAACGCATAGCGGTAACTTCCACTGGTGCTAACTCATTCACAGAATCTGAAACGTTTTCTTCTGCGAACAACGACACACTTGCAAGCACGCATAAACTAGCAAGCTTAATTTTATTTGATGATAATAACATAGTCTCTTTCCTCATTACTTCGATTTGGATTTACCTCGAGGAAAAAGACCTTCAAAAAACGCAACTACGCATAAAAAGCGAGTATTTAAAGATGTCCGAAAATCCTTTTCTCGAGATTTTTTGTTGGACTTCCTACACACACGTCTTCTGGCTCATTTCATCTAAGAAAAACTTAGCAACAACCTGCCTTCCCATTTTTCAACAGTGGCTTAGTAGATTGTCTTTGAAAATTACAGCGGCGAGACCGCACTTGATTTTCACAAGATTTCCGTTTGAGTAAGGAATATAAAATAAAAGAACAAGGTGAGAATCTATCATTTATCAAAAATTGTCAAACATTATTTATACCGTATGCGTCTTACGAATATAAATAGCGAAGCACAAACACCTAATATAACGACATATTCAGCAGGTTCTGGAACAGTAGCAACATTCAACACTGCGACGCCTTGTAAATCAACGCCTGGAGAACTTCTTTGATCACCAGTAGGGTCGAATATTGGATGTCCCACACTATCGGTTACAGAACCATCGCCATAAATGTCAGTAATTTTTACATACCGAACATTATCTAAATCTAGATGAACATACGCTAACAAGAAATCTTTCACACATTCTTGTGTAAACGAACAGTTACCACTTTTGATGTATTCATAAGCATCAACTAGTTCTTGTAAGTCAAATCCATGTCCATAACCACACTCGTACTTTGATGCCAAATTATAAACATCGGTTGGAAGAACATCACAGTTACCCATATAGAGCCATTCATAAACTTTCTCATTGCCTAAATAGAAGTTTGGAAAACGTACAAAATTCTTACCATCACTAGAGACTTCTACAAAACCGAGTTCCAAATAATTTTCATCAAATCCATTTTCAAAAACTGCAAAATCTATACCGTCCCCGTTTGAAATTCCACTTTCAAAATATATCGTTATGCTTCCACCATTACCCAAAGTACACACTTTTTCGGTAGGCTCAACTTCAGTAATGGCACCCACAATATTATCTGGAATTTTCCAATTATCGTCTACTTGATTTTCTATGGTTCCAACTGTGTAATTTGTATAACCACTAGCCCAAGCCTTTATTTTGGAGCTATTGTATGCAACCGAAACATTTCCACTCGATGACTTATTTCCACCAAATTGAACTGCATTTATTGATGATACATACGTTATTATTTCTCCGTTAGGAGCTGTTATATTGCCCGCAAAGGAACTATCTAAGCCTTTTGTAAAGTAAGAATAGTCGTACTCTTGAGCATATAATGAAACAACCGACATTATTAATATTATTATTTTTTTCATAATTTTAGAATTTTAAATTTAAACCAACTTTGAACATTCTACCATTAGCGGGGTAGTAACTTGAATAAACGGCAGCTAATGTGTAATGTTCATCAAATACGTTATCTACACCAACATAGCCGTTTGCATAATCGCAAAATTTAAAGTTTGCGCGTAAATCGAGAGTCCACCACGATGGCACTTTGGGCTCGGAATTTGATAAATCGGACATAGGATACTGATTGCCAGAATAGTTTACTTGAGCCGTAAGTTTTATGCGTTCCTGTGGACGAACAAACCCTCCTACAAACCCGTTAAAATGAGGAACAAAAGGAATATCATTGCCGTCAAATTTCCCTGCAATAAAACGAGCGTCTATGAGAGAAACTCCACCAAAAATTCCACACCAACGATACTCGTATGATGCGAAAATATCAGCACCCAAACGCATAGTATCAGGAACGTTATCATTTACCGTTGTACCATTTGCGGTAGGCGATGGGAAATACATAATTTCATCGTGCAAAAAAAGAGCATAAATACTTGAGTTTATAGTTAAGTTTTCTCCAAAAAATTTATAGCCGATTTCAAAATTTTGTCCAATTTCTGGTTTTAGATCTGGATTAAATTTAATCATATCGGCAGCACCACCCCAACCTTGATAAAGAGCAATTTCATCAGTTGAAGGATATCTAAAAAGCTGGTCGAACTTAGCATAAACACTTGAACGTTTGTCTAATTTATAATTGAGCGAAAAGCTTCCAGCTACGCCCTTCTGCCATACATCATCTGTGTATGAATTTTTCGCATCTGTATAAATTTCATAATATGGAGCTGTAAACGACAATCTATGCTTCTTTTCAACATAATCAGCTGAAGTTTTTGCCATATCAAAACGCACACAAGCATCAGCCGAAAGCGACTGAGTAATATCATAAATAGCACCTGCGTGAACCCCTAAATTTATTCTGTCTATTGCAGAATCTTCACCGATATACGAAAGTTTATTTCCAAAAAATGTAGTATTTACATCTTTTTGAACTGCGATATCAGCGTATTGAGCTTCTGCACCAAAGTAAACTCGCCAATCTTGTTGTATTTCAATTTCGTATTCTGTTGAAAATGTTATATCGTATTGATCATTTGTTCTATCTTTGGAGATTATGCGATCATAAGTATTTAACGACAAATTTGAAAAGCCTTTACTTCTAGCAGAATCTCGATCAAAGTTAGCAGAGATAGAATAAGACTCACATTCATAAATAGTGGTTGCACTTGTTGCGTGACGAGGATTATTTTCCATTTCTTCGCGTGATACAGGATTTGCATACTCTGAATAAGCATCACTATAAATTCCTTTTATAGTAAATGTATTGTTCTCGTTGATAAAATACCCTACACTTCCACCATAGTTATTTGCCCAACTTTCAGAAAAGTCTCTATATCCGTCTGTATAATATCTACGAGCATTTACAGTTGCAAAAGCATCGCCTCGCGAAATAGAGCCGTATCCATTTGCAGAATATGTACCCCACGAACCATACATACCTGAAACTTCTAAAGTATCTTCTTTTGAAATATCTTTTGTTCTAATATTGACAACACCTGAAACAGCATTATTCCCATATCTCGCACAATTGGCACCTCGTAAAAGCTCAATATTTTCAATATTTCCCATAGGGATTGTAAGCCATGGAATATTTGCCATATCTGCCCTATTATAACGAACTCCATCAACGATAATAGCAACACGCAACTGACAATTTTCGCTAAATCCACGCATCGATAAATTGGCATCATTCGGATTTCCCGAATACGTCAAAGCCCTAACCGATGTCTTCTGAGATAAAATTTCAGGTACACTATTTACACCACTATCGGCTATCTCTTGTGACGTTATAAACGTTGAATTGTTAGATTTCAACAGTTGTACATTATCAAATCTACTGCCCAAAACTTCAACATCGTCTAAGTTCCCATCAATGGTAGATTGATTTTCTTTTGCATAAGAAGCAGCAAAAGCAAATACAAAAACTAAGATTAAAAAATTTCTCATAGTAACAGTGTGTGGAACGCCTATTTTACTAGACGATCCACATTTGATTTATTTTTTAACTCGGTTTCTTAAAATTACAAAAGCTAATGCAATACCCCCAAAGATAGTAGCCCATTCGGCTGGTTCTGGAACAGCTGTACCATAAGCAATATTATCAATAGCAACCATAGACGCTGTTGTTGGACCATACGCATTTGCAAAACTTGTCAATACTTCAAAAGCCAAACCATTAACAGCTTCACCATTGTTTAGACCAGCTAACGAAACGGTTTGCCAATCATTTTGAATAAAAACTTCATCGTCATAATTATAAGCTAAGAGATTCTCAATATAATTATCTTCTATAATCTTAAAATTATTATCTAATCCATAAATGCGAAGTATATATGCACTATTTGGCGTATTACCTATAGTCCCAGCACTCATACCATCGCCATTTAAAAGATTATCATATGTATAAACATTTAAGCTTAAATCTATAGACGAAAAATTTAACGATTCTTCTGAAACAAATGAAAAATTTTCAATATCTGTTATACCAACAGAACAAAGATTAGAAAATGTTTTTCCATCAACAGTAGTTGTTACGTTTGTCTGTGGTTGAACACTACCAGTATATTGTCCCATCATATCATACAAAAACAACACACCAAAATTTGAACTTCCACCAGAACCACCACCAACAACAGTGTTGAGGTCGCTTGAAGCGTTTGTGCCAGTATTTGATGTTGAATTTGATATTACACCACCACACCAATTACCTGATGCTAAATATCCATAAGCTCCCGAAGTTGAATATGTTTCCCAATACGAAGACGCATACGACGACGACCTCCAACCTGGAGTATTCCACATTGCCTGATTACCATTACCACTGCCTTCTATCCAATCTCTAGCAGTACCATCAAGCGTTTCAAAATCGAACACGCCTGTTGACGCATTCAATGTAGTTAATGTAAATAATGTCGTAAATGCGACGACTATATTTTTTATATTTTTCATTATTTATCTCCTTATTGATTTGTTTTGCAAAGTGCTCACGAAAAGAATACAAAACGCAATTAAGGAGATTTACATAACACACCCAATAACCCTAAAATGTGTATACAAAACTCGTCAATACGCCCAGACCTTCTTTTACGCGAGAACTTCTCAGGCAAGGTTTTTACCACGTCTTCTGGCTTATCCATATAGGATTGAAAAAAATCCAGCACTCACGCCTTCCCATCGAAATTGACAGTGGCAATATGAATACACTTTCAGGAATTACAGATGCGCGACAGCGTCCGAATTAGCATAAAAATACTTCACGGAACTTCCGTTTGGCAAAAACATCGCAAATTATATTTTGGGCAATGCCCATTTAAAAGAACAATAAAGAAAAACTATAACAAAAAATAAAAGTCAACAAAAAAAAATGACGTTAGAAAAAACAAACGTCATCTTTTTATATATTTTATATAATTTTATTTGGCGGGCTTAAACAATTTATAATCGCGGGCTTCAACAATTTGCCCTTTGTATTCAAAAGGTTTTTTGGTATAGTTTACAACAACTTCACTACCATCTGAATATCCAGTTAAGAAAATATTTTTTGCAATTTCTTCGTGTCTATCCATAAACTCGTACTGCAAATAACGCATTGGAACATACTCGCGATACGCTTCTGCAATACCATCAATATCCGATTGCTTCTTATACTTGGTCCAATAGAAAGTAGGACGCCCACCGCACTCGATAAACTTTAAACGCAATTTGTGTCCCTTTGGTTTTAGATAGCAATCAATCGTAAACCAATCAACATTACTTAAAATTATACCATGATACACAATCTGCCAAAGTGGTAAAATTTCAAATTCTACCAATGGTGGATTTCGCATTTTACGTTTCAAACGCTTTTCGGTTGCTTCAACAAATGCTTTACCTTTTGTAGCAGTACTTGTGTAAAGTGCGTAGTCGAGAATTTTTGCACAATGGTCAAAACCCGCTTCTGAAGTAAAGCCACCAAAATGCTTATGATACTTCTGCCCTAAACGTATTTGATGTTGTGCTTGCTGTTTGCGATTGTTGGGATGAACAGAATCGCAACATGGACGCGGACGAATAGCTGTTGTTACATCAACATGTTGAGGGGCATTCATACCCATATCTTTGAGCTTTGCAATATCGCTATCTATAAATCTATCGCAGATTGTCTGAAAGCAAGTATGATACGCTTGCCCTCCTGGCCAATATGTATAGGTACGAGGTTCGCCTTTGCGATTTTTACATACAAATTCTTCACTCCAACGTTTTGCACGTTTATACATATTGTGATTATTGATATGGGTTGTCATATGATACCCAAGTTCTTTGCCAATTTTAACAGCCTCACGCATTTTTGCCTCGCCACCAAGACGCTCTTCTACTGGAAATAAATCGGGGAAATAACCATCGAAACCACCTACTTGCCAACCGACAAAACACATATAGATCGGAA
>JAGAOA010000010.1 GCA_017623955.1 Opitutales bacterium | reverse complement strand
CCAATGACCGACAAATTCTTAAAAAAACTTCTTCTTTCCATAGCAACTTAGCTTAGATTTTATTTAGAGAAAAGCAATACTAATAAAAACCGATAGATAGTTTTTGTGTTTTTTGATATTGTAATTTTATTGAGTAGTTAGGAGTAAAAAAAAGCCACGGCTCAAACAAAAAAACCGTGGATAAAATAAAAAAAAGGCGTGGGTCGGAATCGAACCGACGATGAAGCTTTTGCAGAGCCTTGCCTTACCACTTGGCTACCACGCCGATAAATATAAGGTAGCATTACAACCTAAAATTGAAATCAATGCAAGATTTTTTTTTAAGAAAAATTCAAGTTTATTGGTTGTAATACTGTATATAGTTCTTAGCGACGAGTTTTTTCGTCTATACTTGAAACCGATTTTTCGGCATCAGCTAAGAAATATTTGAGTTGTTCAAAACCTTCGGCAAATTTGGTATCGAGCCATGCGTCGACCATTTCGCATGCCATGAAATTACCAACAATCATTGCGCCCATTGTTATAACGTTTGCGTTGTTGATTGCTTTTGCTTTCTTTGCCGAAAATACCGATTCAACTGCAACAGCTCTAATTCCAGCAACTTTGTTTGCTACAATGTTCATTCCGGCACCAGTTCCACAGAATAGAATTGCACCATCGGCTTTACCTTGTGCAACTTGATTGGCAGCATCGAAGGCAACATCAAAGTATGGTATATTAGAGTAGTTATCGGCATCTATCACCGATATATTTTTTGCTTTAAGGTGTTCGCCTACGGCTTTTTTTAGCTCGTAGGCAAAAGAATCAGCTCCAATTACAATTTTCATTTTTATATTCCTTTTTATTTCCAAAACGCAAGAAAATCCCAAAATGATTTCTTGAATAATTTATAAGATTTTGATGGAACATCTATTCCTTTGTATTGGAATGCTTTGTCTGAGTAATTTACAACAATTTCATCTCCATTTTCATATCTTATAAGCGAAATGTTTGGAGCAATTTCGCCATGGAAGTCCATAAGTTCGAGTTGCAAGTGTTTAAGTTCTTGCCATTCGTCATAGGCTCGCTTCATGGGCTTGAGGTCGGTATAATCGCTGTAATAGAAGATTGGGCGACCATTAAATTCAACAAGCTTAAGCCAACGATTTTCTGGATTATCGAGATAATCGTATGCTTTGCGTTGGTCTGAAGTTGAGTACGACTTTGGATAAAGTGCATCAATCGTTGTATAGTACGGATTGCTCATAATTATACCATTGTATACAAGCTGATAGAGTGGTACATACTTTGTTGCCAAAAGCTCTGGTTTGCCTTCCCATGCTGGATACGACCACAAGTAAAGAGCAAAGTCTAATGTACGTGCGCAATGGTCTTGACCACCTTCTGAAGCATAACCACCAAAGATTTTATCAGTATATTCGCCAACTTTGTTCATATATTCAGCAGTTTGCTTGCGATTGAGTGGGTGCTTGGGGTCACAACATGGATATGCTCCAATGTATGCCATAACGTCGATGTGGAAAACTCCATTCAAACCAAGATCACGAATTTTCAAATAATCGTCTTTTATCCACATATCGTGAACACGTTGATAACAAGCCCAATGCAAATCGCCACCAGGAGCTGGGCGAATTGTTATATATGGCTTGCCGTCTGGACGTATTGCAATACCGTTGTCTTTCCATCTGTCTGAAATTTCAAATACCGAAACCTGATTTATATGGCAGTTTATGTTATAGCCTAAGTCTTTACCATATTGTATTACTTCGCGGAATTTCTTTTCGCCACCACTTTTTTCTTCAACAGGGAATTATGTTGGGAATCTACCATCATGACCTGCAACATTCCAACCTACCGAGCAAACTTCTGCTTTGTCGATACCTGTTGCTTTCATGCGTTTCATAATATCCGCCATGTCATCGAAAGTGAAGAAGATTTCCATTTCTGGCTCGTTGCCCACTGTTTGTTTATGGTGCGATGGTATATCACGTTTTGCCTTTTTACGAGCGTGTTTTATGCGAACGTAAATAGAATCTGCTGTATATGCTAACGATGGATTATCTTTTGTACGTTCACGCAATAGTTTTACTTCGCCTCTATCTAACTGGTATTTGCGATAAACCTTTGCCATTTCGCTGTATCCGGCGTCGTTGTCGAGCTTGTAGAAGTCTACAATGAAATCTTCGTAAGCATCGAAGTACATTTCCTTTACATTTAGACGTGTAAAGAGGGTATATATACCTTTTTCTGCTTTAATTACTGGCTTTTGTTCAAGAGGTAAACCCTTTACAATTGCAACCCATGTACTTTTGGCGTTTTTCATACCAAAGATTGGCATGTGTGGCCAATATGGTTTGTAAAGACCTTTATTTTGTGTAAATTCACCATAAGAGCTGTCGCCTAAAACAAAGAAGCCTTTTTCGCCTTTTTTTGCAGTTGCGTCGTCAGCTAAAATATCTACCCATTTTAAATCGCGTGTTATATCAACAACAGGAACTACTGCACGCATTGCACCGTCGGGTTGTTTTTGCAAATTGATGGTTTTAATTTTTGCAGAGCCTTTGTCGTTCCAGAAATAAACTTTTGCTGTTTCTAATGCATACGTACAAGTTGCACTAAAAATAGCGAGAATGCCCATCAGTAGATTTTTTTTCATATAATTTTATTCTCCTTTATTTTTATATAATTTGTAGTCTTTTGCTTTAACTGTTTTATTTTTGAAAGTGAAATCAGTATTTGAATAATTTGTTACAATAAATTCACCATTTGAAAATTCGGTTATGAATACATTCTCTGCAATTTCATCGTGGAAGTCAATAAATTCATGTTGTAGATGTCGCATTGGTTTGTATTCGTCGTAGGCTTCTTTTATAGGTTTTAAGCCGAACTTTTTGTAGTTAGTAAAATAAAATATTGGGCGACCGTTAAACTCTGCCATTTTTAGACGTCGTGTATTTTTATCCATAATTTCGTTGTATGGAGCCCAAGATCTATGTGGGTCGTTTTCATATGTATAGTCTATTGTATCGTAATGTGGATTACTTA
>JAGAOA010000075.1 GCA_017623955.1 Opitutales bacterium | reverse complement strand
CTTCAATCATACCCTTAGTTACTGGTGGGAACGAATACAAATACTTCCAAATTGAAGAACCTGTAAAACCTGTTACAACTGGAGTGATTGGAGATGCTGCCAAACTTGATGGACGCATAGAGAAAAACTTATTTGCAATCTTTGCTGTTTTCTTCATAGCTTCGGCTGCACGTTGACGCACACCTTCTGGATCGCCATCGCCCCAAATGTTATCTGACAAGATAGCTTTATGACGAACATCGATTTCGTCGCAAACACACTGACCTACGAGGTGATTAGAAATTGCATAGCAGTTCAAACCATTCTGTTCGAGAATATCCCAACGGCTTTTCAAGTATGCTTCATCATCAGCTTTATCAAAATCGAAGTGATTTTGGGTAAGAGGAATTTCAATACCTTCATAACCCATTTTTTTGGCTAAAGGTGCCAAATCTTCAAGTTTCATATCTGCCCACTGGCCTGAAAATAATGTCAACGGTCTTGCCATTTTTTATGTCCCTTCTTTCTATTTTTTTGTATTTTTTATGTTAAAGATTTAACAAATGAATGTTTGTTCGGTAGATTTCTACTACGAAACACTAGTTGATTTCAAGCTTTTTCTAATACTGTTACTTTGTGACTCTACAATAGGCGCATTGTAGAGTAGTCGATTTCATATCGCGGATAACCATCTTTGCCGATAGTTTCGATGAGTTTTACAACAGCAGCTCGGCGAGGCGATATTTGTATATTGGAATGGTGCGCATGGAACACATACCACATCTGTCCTTTATCGTCGAAGAAAACATCGCCGTGTCCTGAGCCATTTAAACCTGTATTTTCACGAGCTATAACTGGGGCATTTTGAAGTTTCTTGTATGGGCCAAATATACTATCAGCAACAGCAACCCCGACACGATAATCTGGACTACGGAAATCGTTTGTTGAATAAAACAAAACATATTTGCCGTGTCGCTTTACGATTGTTGGTCCTTCAATAGTAGCTTTACTATGATTATACATACTCCATTGCGATTTATTTTGTTTTTTCTTAAGCTCATTCAAAGCAATGAACTCTTGCGACAATGGAGCGAACTCCCAATCTTCAGTTCTGCGAGCAATGCTTACTAATTTACCGACACGCTTTTTTAAGTCAGGCGAAAGTTGTTGAACCCAGATGCCACCACCATCTGCCCAATGAACCAAACAAATATATGGTGTTTCATCATCATCAATAAATACAAATGGATCAATTTCTGGAGTCGGACTTTCAATCACAAACGGATTTTTAAAGCCATCTTCAATTTTATCAGCACTTGCTATAAAAACACGCAATCCACTAAATTTGCCATCCTTGCGAGTATTAGATGTATAGGCGTAATAATATTTACCTTTATACTTGAATATTTGAGGTGCCCAAAAATTCGGACTTCCAGCAATATCATCTTTTTTAAATATGCCCATCATTTTCCCATTGTAATCGTACTTTTGCCAATCGACACAATTTTTAGAAATTAACAACGGAAATATTTTTTGTTCTTCACCTACCGGAGAACTAATACCACCATGCGTACCAGTTAAATAATACTTGCCATTATCAACAAATATAGTTGGATCGGGAATTAAAATTTCAGCCGAAACTAACGATACACAAAATAATAATACTCCTACAAATATTCTACTTTTCATTTTTTATCCTCGCCAATGCCCCTTTATAAAAAAATAAAATTGCGTATGTCGTGCATAACGCATTCATCAACACAAGTTATTTGTGAGAAAACTTTTGTCAAGTCATAAAAAGCCACAGATAAGGAGCAAGTAAATAAACAAAACAGGTCAACAAAAATTCCTATAATTTAAAATTACATTTTCAATTATAGGAAAAAATATTTCTCAGAAAGTTCGCAAAAAAAGAGACAGTAATGAACTATCTCTTTTGAATTTTGACAACTACATTTTTTTGAAGTATGGCAAACGTTCAATAGGAACATCAATCTTTATAGTTCTGCCACCTTCGTAAACATTGCCAAGTTCATCTTGCCATTTGCCCTTAGGTAAAACTACCCTACGAGAATCATCGGGCGTTACAACTGGAGCGACCAAATACCTATCGCCAAGCATAAATTGATCGATTATATTTTCGAGATTTTCATTTGGGAATTCATAAGCCATAGCTCTGACAATAGGCTCTCCCGTTTTAGATGAATGGCGAGCAAGCTCAAGAATATAATCGGCAAACTTTGTATGCAAGATTGCGGCATCGCGACATATCCTCAAATGTTTTTTATCTAGAACTCGCCAAGGAGCAAGCGAGAACTGCATCATTGGCATAAGGGCAGAAGCTTGAGCATAACGAACAATTAAACGCTGATCGAGCTTTGAATAATCAACATTTTTAAATGAAACAAAATCACCACCACCAATCATATCTGGACATGTATAAGCATAGCCTATTATACCTGCATTTAACATATGTGGAACTATAAGTTTTACATCGTTCCACGAGTATAGCTTATCTAACAAACGCTGAACAAGTGCCTTTCCACCCATCTTCCACGATGCACGCAATTCGTTATATTTAAAACGATATCCAAGCTCTGCCCAACCCTGAGTGTAATCAGCCATTATATTTGAATCTTTATGAAAGGCTACATTCTTTCCACGAACATGATGAATATCGCCACCATCAAATTTGAAACCATCAATATCATATTCCTTCTGCATTTTACGCAAGCGTGCTTCCAAATAATCTAATGATTTTTGATTGGTTGTGTCGAATGACGCACTAAAACCGCTCCACCAGGGAATAACGACTGCACGTTTTTTATCTTTATCTTTGTCCATAAGCAAGAGTCCAGCTTTCTCTAGTTCCAAAAATTCGGCTCCTGCTGGACCAACAAAGGGACCAATCCAATAGATAATCTTGTAGCCCATTTCGTGCAGAGCTTTATTTAAGCCTTTCGGATCGGGAATTTTATTGCCGTCGAAATCTAACATTCCGTAGTATCTATCCCAATTACCATCAATCATCAGCACTCCACACGGGAACCCATACTTTTTGATATCATTTGCATACTTGAGAATATCCTTTTGTCTTTGCTCTCGGACAAGTTCAATCCATGTATTAAATTGTGGTTTAGTAAAAAATATTTCAGGCGGAATTTTGCCATCGGATTTGAAATGGCGTTGAGATGCCTCAAGATAAGCTTCTTTCATAGTAGAACCAGCTTTTTTGGGTTCTATTTTTTCGAAATCTGAAGATAGGATTAAAACACCATTATTCATAGAAAATCTGAATGGCTTTTCGCTCCAAACATAACGCCCTTTTGAAGAAACCAACAATGGCGACGCTTGATTTGAACCATGATTTCTACCTAAATCATAAATTCTCGTTTTGTTCGACAAGGGCATTTCATGTCCCCATGCAGTTGCTCCACCCCACCATTTCTCATCTTTGAGCAACTTAACTTCAGTTATATGAGCTCCACATACAAAGCTTACAACTACGATATGTAATAAAAACGCAGATATTATCTTTTTCATAAATCCTCCTATAAACTGGCAAGATTATGAAACTACCAACACTTTGGGTCAATCTATATTTTACTAGACAGTTGAGGGATTCGCATATCCAAAAACAAAAAAAACACGAAATATCGTGTTTTGCGTAGAATTGATTTTATATAGAAGTTCAAGCTACAACGGAGACAATATTTGAAATTGCTACCTCTTGCTCTTCTGACGTTTTCAGATTTTTTATCTTTACAACGCCTTTTGCAACTTCATCTTCTCCGACTATTACAGCATACTTTACACCAAGTGCATCGGCTTGTTTAAATTGTTTTCCAAAACCTGCACTTTTAAATGGATAATCGGTACGTATTCCCGCAGAACGCAAAGTATGCACCACTGCCAATGCATTCTTGCGAACATTCTCTGAACCAATTACAACATATACTTGCGGAGAATAATCATCTAACTTAGATAAACCTACAAGCTCAAGCAAATCACTGACGGTTACATCGCCCATTCCAAAGCCAACTGCAGACATATCTTGATAACCAAGTTTTGCAACAAGATTATCGTATCTGCCACCACCTGCCAATGCACGACCTGTTCCAACCGTCTGGAAAGCTTCAAATACAAAACCTGTATAATAAGCCAATCCCCTAACTATTCCCATGTCGATAGACACAAATTTTGCAACATCTAAGCTATCGAGCAACGACAACAAATCACGCCAATCTTTTATACGCAGAGCAATGTCTTCTGACTGCGAACACTTTGCATTGAAAAACTCCTCAAGAGCATTAACACTACGCAATGCAACAAGCTCTCTTATATTATTGATGAGAATTTCAGCATCAACCTTCGACCCTATCAATGCTGTTTTCATCATATCCAGCAACGCTTCTGGAGAAACTTTTTCTAGCTTATCTATAACTGAAAGCACCGACACCATTCGTTCATCTTCGACTCCAGAATTTTGCAAGAAAAGCACCCACAAATTTCTATCGCCCAAGCGGAGCTTAAACTGATTTTCATTCAACCCAAAAACTCTTAACGAATCTATCAAAAGTGATATGATTTCTGCATCAGCATTGAGAGATGGTTCACCCAAGATATCGGCACTAAACTGATAAAACGCACGCAAACGTCCTTTTTGTTGACGCTCGTATCTGTAATTTTCGCCTATGGCAAACCACTTTACAGGACGACGAATTCCGGCAGCCTTTGCTCCAACCATTCTAGCCAGTGATGGAGTCATTTCTGGACGAAGTGAAACTGCGCGCTCACCCTTATCGACAAACTCAAACAACTGCGATTTAATTTCTTCTCCACTCTTTTCAGTAAATAAATCGAGCTGTTCTAATACAGGCGGTTCAAACTCTTGAAAACCAAAAGACCTAGCCACTCCACGCCAACAAGAGAACAAATAGCTCTTCTTAGCGAAATCTTCAGGATAAAATTCCCTAAAGCCTGGTAGTGTCTTGAAATTCGCCATTTTTACCGCCTTTATGTCTTATTACTTTCTTGCTCTAGAAG
Source organism: Opitutales bacterium (assembly GCA_017623955.1). Next base: position 7,823 of record JAGAOA010000075.1, on the reverse strand, counting down.
CTTTGCTTTCTTCTACAACGCTCAAGTCTAAATCTTTCAAAGATGCTTTGAGTTCTTTACCAGCTTTGAACTTTACAATTGCACGTTTTGGTATTTGAACATCTTGTTCTGGTTGTGTTGGATTACGACCTACACGTGGTTTGCGAACTTGAACTTCTAGTACACCAAATTTACGCAATTCAATATTTCTGCCCTCCGACAAAGATTCGCTCATTATATCAAGCGTTCTTTGAACGATATCCTTTACGTCGTTCTGAAGAATGAAACCCTTACGGCATTCATCCTTTTCGTTATAGATTTTCTGGATAATTTCTCTTTTTGTTAAGTTTTGCATAATAAATCTCCGATGTTTAAATTTAATGTAAAAATTGTGATATAAAAAATAAAGCTAATTTATATAAGAATCATTTTTAGCTCTATTTCTCAATATATAATAAAGGCTCTATTCTATTTGTAGAAAATTAAAGTCAACAAAAATATTGAAATAAAAACAACTATAAACAATATGAATTAAAAATTTATCTATATATTAATGCAATATTCTAATTAGAATTTAATATGAACAACGACAAAGACAAAAAAGACAACGAACAAAACAAAGACGAAAATAATCCGCTTGAACAATTACGCAAACAATTAGAAGGAATTATGGGTGGGAAAAACGTCAAATTCGAGTTCGCTCCAAACTTTATGCCTGATATGCCTCAATCAGAACCTGAAGAAGATGATGATGACGGTAATGATATTTTAGAAAAAATAAAAAATTTTTCAATGAAACCGCGAGAAATTCGCGACTATCTCAATCGATTTGTAATAAAACAAGATGAGGCAAAAAAAGTTTTATCGGTAGCTATATGCGATCACTACAATCATGTGCGTCGCTGTCTACAAAACTCAGCTAGCAACGATGCAGAATATGCAAAACAAAACATAATAATTCTTGGACCTACTGGCGTAGGGAAAACATATCTTATGCGTACTGCTGCAAAACTCATTGGCGTTCCATTTGTGAAAGCCGATGCTACAAAATTTTCTGAAACAGGCTATGTTGGCGGAGATGTAGAAGACGTAATTAGAGACTTAGTTAAAGCTGCCAAAGGAAATGTAGATGCCGCTCAATACGGAATTGTTTACATAGACGAAATCGACAAAATTGCAGGAAAAATCGACTCAAGAGGAAAAGATGTATCTGGTCGTGGAGTTCAGATAAATCTGCTAAAGTTGATGGAGGAATCTAACGTAAATATCGTAGCTCCGCAAGATATGATGGGTCAGATGCGCATGGCTATGTCTAACAAAAAACAAAAACGTTCGATAAATACGCGTCATATTTTGTTTATTGTAAGTGGTGCATTCGACAAACTTGGCGAAAACATAGCACACAGAATGGATAAAAATCGCATAGGGTTTTCTCTCGATTCTCAAAACGATAGAGATTTAGAGCCATCAGAATATCTAAAATATGCAGAAACTGACGATTTCATTAAATACGGATTTGAAGCTGAATTCATAGGTAGATTACCTGTGCGTGTAGCATGTGAAGCTTTAACTGCTCCTGATTTATCAAACATATTAACTTCGTCGGAAGGCTCAATTCTAAAACAGTACAAAGAGGATTTCTTAGGCTATGATATTGATTTTTCTATAACGCCTGAAGCTATCAATAAAATTGCAGAATTAGCTATCAAAGAAAAAACAGGTGCACGCGGTTTGATGACTGTACTAGAAAGAACGTTGAGAGATTTTAAATTTGAATTACCTTCATCTGGAATTCGCCATTTCGAGTTAGATACTGAAACTGTTGCTTCACCAAAAGACAGATTGACAAAATTACTTTTCGAAAATTCAGATTTAGTTAGACAATCACTCATCGATGATTTGAAGAAATTTGAAATAAATTTTTCAAAATCATCTGGCTTTGAAATTGAATTCACTAACGATGCTCAAAATGCTCTAATAGAAAAATCTATTAAATTAGACAAAAGCATATCTACAATTTGTAATGAGCTTTTCAAAGACTACGAACATGGACTTGCAATAGTGGCAAGAAACAGTAACGATAAGAAATGGGAATTGACAAAAGATGCAGTCGATACCCCTGATAAATATTTATCAGAATTAGTTGTAAAATCTTTCAACAAAAAATAATATGCCAGACTTTCAAAAACGCGAACCTGAAGACGTAAAAAATATGTTTTCAAAGGTATCGAAAAACTACGACAAAATAAATCGAGCAATGTGTTTTGGTTTAGATATTTTATGGCGTAAAAAACTTGCTAAAATTGCATTGTCAAACACTTCACAAAAAACAAAAATTATAGACATCGCTTGCGGTAGTGGAGATGTATGTATAGAGCTTGCTAAAAGCAATTTAAACGCTGAAATTATAGGATCGGATTTTTGTCCTGAAATGCTTAAAATTGCTGAAGAAAAAATTGCAAAAGCAAACTTAAATAATCGCATAACATTCCAGCAAGCAGACTGCGAAAATCTACCGTTTGATGATAATTCTTTTGATGCCATAACAATTTCATTCGGATTTAGAAATTTTCAAAATCGTGAAAAATGTCTGAATGAAATAACTAGAATATTGAATTTAAATGGGCGTTTAGCAATTTTAGAAGTTTCAAGAACAAATGCCATAATGGAATTTGCTCAGAGATTTTTTATGTGCTTTTTTGTACCAATTATTGCAAGCATTTTGGGCGGAGAAAAACAAAGTTATAAATATTTGGCAAATACAACAATGAGTTATCCTTATCCCAAAGATGTAGAAAAGATGCTCGCCAATGCTGGACTAAAAGAGATAAAAACTTACAAGATGGGTTGCGGTCTTGTTGCTATAACTACGGGAGTAAAAAAATGAGTGAATATGCAAATCCTGAACTGTTTGGAGAAAAAGCTGGTCTTGTAAATCCAAAAGAATTTCCTGAGTGGATTATTTATGAAGATGAGAATTTCTTGGTACTAAATAAACCTGGATGGCTAGTTTGTCATCCTTCAAAAAATGGTCCATACTCAAGCTTAGTTGGTGCAGCTAGAGAATATCTACAAGCCGATACTCTTCATTTAGTAAATCGTCTCGACCGCGAAACAAGCGGAGTTGTGGTTCTTGCAAAAAACAAACAAACTGCTTCGACTGCTCAAAAAGCCATGGATGATAAATCGCTCGTAGAAAAAAAATATATGGCTATTTTAGACGGTCATCTCAATGCAGAAGTTACGGTTTCACAACCTTTGTCAGATGACAAAAATTCAAACGTTGCAATAAAAACATGTTGTGCAATTCGCAAGTTATCGGCAAAAAGTGCCTGCACTATGTTTGTACCAATTTCTCATTCTACTAACACTAATTTTCGCCCTGCAACACTAGCTGAAGTGAAAATTATAACAGGTAGAAAACATCAAATTAGAGCTCACGCTCAATGGATAAATCATCACGTTATTGGCGACAAAATTTATGGTGAGGACGAAAACTTTTATCTAGATTTCATAGAAAAAGGTGTAACTGATGACATGTTAAAAGTTCTACAAATGCGTAGACAAGCGCTGCATGCATATGAAATGAATTTTTCAAAAGTATTTCCAAATATGATTTTCAAAGCTCCTTTAAAAAATGATATGATTGATTTTCTACAAACTCGCGGAATAAAAATTCCAACATAATTCAAACAAAAACAAAATTTACAACAAATACGCTTGACACTATCAACTTATAAATAATACAACTACAAAAGTTCTAGACTTTTATTTTCATACAATTCACTAGCATAAAAAAATGAAAAAGATTATAACAATATTGATGGGTGTTGCCATAGTCTCTGCGTGTTACGCTTTAGAAAATGCAACAATAAGAATATTCAAAAAAGGTGGCGGAACAATAGAAAAACAAATTAAGCTACAAAAGCAAGATGACGGTGGAATGCGTGCTACTATACCCATTGCTGAAATAAAATCGAACTACAAATGGGTTGATATTATTGCAGATGAATCTTATGCAAAAAAAGGAGAAAAGGGATTTTTCGTCCTTGGCGATGGTGCTTATGGAGAATTTACGCAAGATAATGGAGAATACACTCCGCATTTTTGCCACATGCCAATATTTGGTATGAAGTCGGCAAAAGGTACATTTGTAGGAATCATAAAAGGACTACAACACGAACAAATACAACTAGCTCAATCTAACAACGGAATATACTCAGTATTTCCTCGTTACAGATTTGACAGAACAAATTTTGCACCATACGAAGATATTGTTATTGATTTTTACAAACTGCCTCAAGATGCAGGCTATAACGATATGGCAAAAGTTTATCGCGACTACCAATTAAAGCGAGGCGAAGTAAAACTTCTTCGCGAACGTATGAAAGGCAATCCTGCACTTGAATACACAGCAAAGTCAATATATGTACGCGTTAAACATTGTGCAAAAAATTCTAAATTTTCAAATCCAGAACATCATGCTCAATCTCTCAAAAAAGAGGCCCCACTTTCTGTATGGTTTACGTTTGATGATATGATTGATATTATGCGTCGTATGAAAGCTATGGGAATGGATGATGTCGAAGTTTGTTCGGTAGGTTGGACTATCCGTGGTCAAGATGGTAGATTCCCCCAATATTTTCCAGTTGAACCTGCCATTGGTGGTGAAGAAAAATTCAGAGAAGCTATCAAAGTAGCCAAAGATTTAGGGTATCATATTAATTGTCACATAAACCAAATGGCGATGTTCTATGTATCTGATAGATGGAATGCCAACGACGTTGCAAAACACTTTGACGGTATGATGTTTAAAGACTACTTCCAAGGTGGTGGTATGGCATTTCGTCCTTGCTGGAAACGTCTATATGAACAATGGGTAAAAGATGATTTCCTTCGTATGAAAGATTTAGGCTTAAATGGTATTATGCATGTCGATGTGACATCAATGATTCCATCGTATGAATGCCACGACCCAAAACATAAAATGAATAAAAAGCAAATGGCTGAATATATGAATAAAGTTAATGCCTATGCTCAAAAGGTTTTTGGCGGTTTTGCGTCGGAAGGTTGTATGGACCACGTTGCAAAACATCTCGACTTCGGTTTATATTTGTGGGCATATCCACCATGGGAAGGACATGCAAAACGTCTAGCTACTAGATACGTTCCATTCTGGCATTTGGTATATCATGGTATTATTATAATCAATCCATACTATTGCACAATTGACCCAAATTACGAAAAAGAATATGCTAGATCTGGACAACCAAAAGCTTACGATTATCTTGATAATCCAAAAAAACGCTGGTTGAAAGTTATAGAATTTAGTGGACGTCCAACATTCTATTATCTCACATACAAAAATCTTGAGCCTATGAAACAAGCTTATGATGAATTCCAAAAGCTAAAATACTTACAGCTTCAGTTGATGACAAATCATAAAGAAATAGCAAAAGATGTATTTGTAACAACCTTTGAATACGGCGATGAAATAGTTGTAAATTATACAGATAAACCTTTTACATATAAGAATCAATCTGTATCGGCCATGGGTTACAAGCTATTCAAAAAATAAATAAAATAAAAAACAACTAAGCAAATGCTTGCCTCTTTTTTTTAACAAAATTGTCAAGCTTTTTTTATTTTTGGATAAATTAGAATTTAAACTAGTTTTTCTTGAACAGAAAAATTAAATAATTTGATAAAAAAAGGTCCCGAAATAACATCGAGACCTTAAAAAAGATTAGTATTATAATACACTTTTAGAATCTAGCCAACTGCTCTGCTGTAATCAAAGCATTATGGCATGTAAGATAATGCTCCTTATTATTTGGCGGATTTTTTTGTAAATCAGCACGAATTTTAGCTAATTCTGCCAAGCATTTTTTGCTATCTTCAGGCTTTCTATAAACACCTACATAGGTATCTAAAATATTACCTACATTAGCAAGGATATCGTAACGCATATCACTACCAACTGGAATTGTTGCAAGGAACTCTTGGCAATCGGCAGAAATATCGCAATTTTCACCATTATATTCAGATACCGACTCACCCGCAGCTCTACCAAATACAAAGATTTCTAAACCAGCATTTCCACCAATTCTATCTTTACCATGAACACCACCAGAGACTTCACCTGCTGCAAACAAGCCCGCAACCGAAGTTTCGGATTTTTCATTTATTATAACACCACCAAGAGTGGTATGAGCAGCGGGCTTTACTTCTATACGCAAATCCTTATAATCTGCAACTATTGGACGCAACTTCTTATAGTATTCAGGATACTTTGTTTCAAAAAGTTTTTCGTCAACACCCGAGATATCAAACCAGACACCACCATGTCCACAGTCTCCACCATCAGCAACAGCCGATGCAATCATTTCTGCTAACTGACGTTTTGCGGGCGTTGGCATATCTGGCTTCAAAAGCGAATTACCTTTTGCATCAATCAACTTTGCTCCTTCAAAAAGCATTGTTGTTATGATTGGAAATCCATAAAACTGCTCTGGGAAAACGGCTACACACGGTTCAAACTGCACACGATGCATTCCAGTCAATTCTACGCCTACATCGAGAGCCATTGCATATCCAGAACCTTGCAACATCTTTGTCCACGACGAAAAGGAATACAACCCTGCAGCTCCACCTGTTGCCAAAATAACACTAGGAGTATTATAGGCGATAGCTTCGCCATCTTTAAAGCCTAACGCTCCTGTAATTTTGCCACACTTTTTGAAAAGCTTTACAATACGAGATTTTTGAAATTCAACAAGACTATCACTCTCAAGTGTTGCCTTATATTTTGCCATTGCAGTTTCGCCTGTAAGTGTTTTGTAATGAACAACTCTATGATACGTAGAACCAAGCGAACGGAGCATATCATAAGTTCCATCTGGCTTATGGTCGAAAACAATACCAATTTTCTCTAATGACGCTACAACACTAGAAGCATCTCGACAAAGACGGTTTACTATTTCTGGATTATTTTCACCCGCACCAGCTCGCAAGGTATCTTCAATAAAGCATTCTGGAGAATCCTCTGCACCCATCGGAGCGCAAAACCCCATTACTTCAGACGATGCCCCTCCTCCGAGATCAGCGATAACAACTTTCTTCGATGGAGATTTTTCACGAATTGTGATTGCCGCCTGCAATCCAGAAAGACCACCACCGACAATCAAAACATCGCAATCACAAGTTTTTATTCCCATACTGCACCCTTAGCAAGCGAACCTACACACTTCGAGAACAAACGCAAGAATGGAGGATATTTTTCCTTAGGGAAGACCCAGTTCCACTGCTTCTTACGTTCGGCAAGTTCTTCTTCGCTTACGCACAAATCCAACTTACGAGCATCAATATCAATATCAATCATATCGCCATCCTTAACAAGTGCAAGAGGTCCACACAAGCCAGCTTCTGGAGAAATATAACCAATACTTAATCCACTAGATGCTCCAGAAAAACGTCCGTCGGTAACAATAGCTACGCTCTTATCTAAACCGCGACCTTTGAGCTCTTTTTGGAATGTATATGCAGTTGTTCCAAAACGTGCTTTTGGACCTAGATAACGGATTACTGCTGCATCTCCTGGAGAAATTTGATCGGCACGCAAAGCTACCATTGCATCTTCAAGGGAATCGAACACTTTTGCAGTTCCCTTGAACTTGCGCATACTTGGATCAACTGCACCAGCCTTGATTATTCCACCTTCTGGTGCCAAACTTCCATAGAGAACAAACAAACCACCACTCTTTGCATATGGTTCCTCCAGAGTTCCGATAACTTCTCTATCGTAAACTTGAGCATCGGCATAATTTTCTGCAATAGTTTTACCT
>JAGAOA010000074.1 GCA_017623955.1 Opitutales bacterium | reverse complement strand
GTATTCCCAGAACACCAGCCAAATCCTTCTTGTGATAAGGCATTATTAATAGATTTTCACAATAGACTTTCTTCGAAATGTTCTGAGCTTTTTATTGTATTAAATGAAATAATAGCAAAACTAGAGAAATCGATATAATAATATAAAATCTTTTAATTGATGCTATATATTTTTCAAATTTTGTATAACAAAAAACGTCTATGAAATAAAATAATATAACTTAAAGTGTTAGACAAAAAATAGGAGACCCGTTTAGGTGTCTATGTAAGGCTATCAAAAACGATATTTTTTGGCCAAAAATGCCGATTTTTAGAAATTTTAGAAAACTTAAAATGCTAACGCGTTAGACAAAATATTCTGGGTACCAAAAAAATCTAACACGAACCGTGTTAGATTTTTTTTGTTTTATAACCACTATTCTTCATACCTTTAATCTCAAAGCAAAGGTGTAACGGCGTTAGCCGTTCGCCGCCACTTTAAAAAGAGTAAAAAATGTCTAACGCAGGTTCGCGATAAGAACATTATTAGAACTCTAAAAAAGTCGATATTTGGTCGAAAATCGGCTAATTTTCAGGAAGAAGTGTTAGACACTTATCAACAACTTACGCAATTTAGAATCATCTCAAATTTACCAGTTGTTTGATGAGCTTTATGTGGTTGGCTTGTGGGTGTTTTGAAATCTCCTCCAGCTTACGAAACGTCAATTGCTTTGTTTGGCGTTCATATCGAAGTTTGAGAATTAATTCGATTGCACTTGCTGAAAGTCTATCAAGCATTTTAAGCTGTCTCCCAATCATTCCGTGGTTGAGTTGTTCTTTCTCGGCAAGCTCACGAATACTTAATTCCTCCTCGTCTAAAAGCCTTTTCATCTTCACAATATCGTGCCAAGTCGTAAAACAATAATTAAAAAAAATGAAAATTGTAAACTTACGAAAAAATTTATATGAATCGCAAAGCTCGTGGCGAAGCATTAGCAGAATCGATTTATAAAACAGGTTTGTGTTATTTCGAGCAAGGCGAATGGGCAGATGCTCACGTTTGTTTTGAGCGTGTATTTGTTGCGTTTTTCCGTTATGAGTATTGGGGGACTCGTGCGTATTATTACGATGCACAAGCTCTCTATACTTTGGGACATCGTCGCGATGCACACGCAACATTGCTTGAATATTTTCGTAGGGCAAAAGATCGCAATAGCCCAATTTACAAGGCTGCCAAAACGTATTACGACGAAATATAAACTTGATTTCATACAGGTTGTGAAATAGGCTAAAATCTGTATGAGAAAATTATTATATTCTATATTTGTATGTGGGGCTGTTTTGCTTCAGGGGTGTTCAAATTCTAATGATGTAGTTTTGTATGTGTCGCCAGATGGCAACGACACAAATAACGCAACAATTTCTGCACCGTTAAAAACGCTAGAAGGTGCAAAGCAACGTTTAATTTTTTTGGCAAAAAACAAGCAGTTCGATACTGCATACATAAAGTTTGCCAACGGCACATATCGTTTCGATAAGTGTGTTTTGCTCGACAAGAAAGTTGCAAAATGTGCAAAGAGGTTTGTTTTGGAAGGGCAAACAAAAGCTGGTGTAGTGTTTCATGGTGGTAAAACGCTTGATGCAACAGCGTTGCAACTTGTAAAAGATGTCGATGTTTTGAAGCTTCTTCCACCAGAAAAGCACGAAGGCAAGCTTTACGAAATCGACATCGTAAAACATAAATTAAACGTGGGTGAATTTTTTGAGCGAGGTTATGGTGCTGACAAAGAACCAACTTTGATGGAAGTTTTTGTTGATGGTGTTCCACAAAATCTTTCGCGTTATCCTAATGGTGAAGCACTTTTGGAAATTGGCGAAGTTTTAGAATTTGGCAATAGATTTCTAGATGGCAAGAAAGCTGTTTTTAGGACTCCAGAAGGTTTTACAAGAGCACAACGTTGGAAAGACGCTGAAATTTTCTTAACAGGTTCTTTTAATTTTGGCTATACAGAAAACAATCTTAAGGTTTTAGATTTTGACTTGAAAACAGGCACGTTTACAACTAATGCATTTATGCATGGTGTTTATCCTGGCAAGCAAGCAATGGCAAAGCTCCCCAAGGGGAAGCTTCCTCGACCTGCTTATCCATCTGTAAATTTCAGAGGTTGGGCAGTATTCAATATGCTTGAAGAAATCGACAAAAATGGCGAGTATTTTATAGATAGCAAACGCAACAAAATTTTTATAATGCTTGCTGATACAAAAGGAATAGAGCGTTTAGATTTCTCTGAACTTAGCGAGCCTTTTATAAAGCTTCAAGATATAAATAATGTAGAATTGAAGAATATTGATTTCGCGTTTTCGCGTGCAAATGGAGTTGAGCTTGAGCGTGTAAACGGAGTTAAGGTAGATTCTTGCAAATTCTTCAACTTAGGTATGTATGGTATGAAATCTACAACTTGGTTGAAAAACGCAACAAAGGTTAAAAAATTCGGAATGAACACAATAACCTTTGATGTTAAGAATATGAAGGTTGTTTCCTCGCACTTTGAAAATCTCGGTTGTGGTGGTATTATGGTCGGAGGTGGCGATATCAAAACTCTTACACCTTCAGGACACGAAATTCGCAATTGTTTCTTCAAACGCACAACGCGTATCGATAGAACATACGCTCCTGGTATCTGGTTTGCTGGTTTTGGTGGCATTGCCGAAAACAATACTTTTGTTGATATCGACCATTCTGCAATTCAATTTGATGGTTGCGAATTTAAAATTCGTAGAAACTATTTTTACGATGTCTGCAAGCGTGGTATGGATCAAGGTGCAGTGTACTCGGGCAGAAATGTCTATTACAGAGGCAATGTGATTGAGGAAAATTTCTTCAATAAAATTAGTCCAGATTGCGAACACCACGTTCACGCTGTCTATATCGACGATTGCGAAATGAACGTGCTTATTCGCAGAAACATCTTCTGCAACGCGGGTGCTAAAAAAGGTTATACGATAAACATTAATAAAGGTATTCAAAATAAGATAATTGAAAACCTCTTTATTGATTGCAACGTTGTAATTGCTGAATGGGATTTAGGTAATTTGAGAGGGAATAAGAAAATTTTTATCGGGCTTGAAAAAGAATCGAGAGACCGTTTTGGTGGGGATAGCGTTATAAAGTTATACAACGAGCGTTATCCATCAACAATCGATGTTTTAAATCAAGAACCTAAGACGGATATTCGAGGAAATATGTTTTATGGAATGAAATCTAAATATGGAAAAGATCGCTTAACTAAATATCTCAAAGCCGGTAAGGGTGCAATGATTAAGCCAACATCAAAGCCAAACGTAAAAGAATGGAGTATTGCTGATGTTAAAAAATATTTCGGAAACAATGCGATTGTAAAAGAGATGACATCTATCAAATATGGTTGCGACAAAAAGTAAGAACGCAGATGTTTAATAGTTTTTAATCAAACAAAAAAGGCTGTCGATCGACAGCCTTAATTTTTACAGTTTTAAAATTTATTATTCGCCACGAACAATACATTTGTATTCGCCATGGCAAATACGAACGTGCACACTACATTGGCATCAATCACGACTTACGTGCAGAAGCACAACAAAAGCAAATAGCCCAACGCGAAAAAGATTTTGTAGATTTAATCTTAAAGGCTTACAAAGCTCAAAAGGTCGAGGGGGTCAATAATTTCTTTGGTAAGAAAGCTGATAGGCTTGTTGCGATAGGTCCCATAAACTTGCCAGTTACAAGACTCTATTTAGGAATATACAATCTATTTTAATTTTATTGTACCATTTCTTCTGTTGTAGATTGTAGTATTACGATTAATAAAATGGATTGACAAAAATGTGCTAGAACTCGATAATTCTAACAAATTTTACAGAATATATGAGCGAAGATAACGCAACTAAACCAATGCACTTTATTAGGCAAATCATTGCCGAAGATATCGCTAATGGACTTCCTCCTAACGAAGTTCATACTCGTTTCCCTCCAGAACCCAATGGATGTTTGCACATAGGTCATGCAAAAGCTTTCTGTTTAGACTTCGGAATGGCTCTTGAAAATGGCGGAAAGTGTAACTTACGTTTTGATGATACAAATCCAGACAAAGAGGAAACTCGCTTTGTGGATGCTATCAGGGAAGACGTTCATTGGTTGGGCTTCGATTGGGAAGATAGAGAATATTACGCATCGGATTATTTTGAAAAACTCTACAATTTTGCAGAAGAGCTTATTTTAGCTGGCAAAGCATACATTTGTACGCTTTCTGCTGAGGAGTTTAAAGAGTATCGTGGTGTGCCAGGTCAACCAGGAAAAGCAAGTCCTCACAGAGATCGTCCAATCGAAGAAAGTTTAGACATCTTCCGCAGAATGCGCGCTGGTGAGTTTGAAGAAGGGGCGTATGTTTTGCGTGCTAATATCGATATGGCATCGCCTAATCTCCATATGCGTGACCCTGCCATCTATCGTATAAAGAAGGCTGAACATCATCGCACTGGCGACAAGTGGTGCATTTATCCAATGTACGATTTTGCGCATTGCTTGTCAGATGCTCTTGAAGGAATTACTCACTCTATTTGTACGCTTGAGTTTGAAGTTCATCGTCCGCTTTACGATTGGTTTATAGACAACACAAGCATAATGAATACATTGAAGGTTCATCCGCGTCAGTATGAATTTGCTCGTTTAAATTTATCGTACACAATGATGAGCAAACGCAAACTTCAACAGTTAGTTGCAGAAAACGTTGTTGATGGTTGGGATGACCCCAGAATGCCAACGTTGGCTGGAATGCGTCGTCGTGGTTATACGCCTAAGGCTATTAAAGATTTTTGCGAAACTATCGGTGTTACTAAGTTCAATAGTTTAACAGAATTGGCGTTACTTGAGCATTGTTTGCGTCAAGATCTCAACAAAGTTGCAAAAAGAGCAATGGCAGTTTTTGATCCCTTAGAAGTGGAAATCGAAAATTGGCAAGATGGTGTTGTCGATGAGCTTGAAGCTGTAAACAATCCCGAAGATGAATCAGCGGGCAAACGCATAGTTCCATTCACAAAAAGAATTTATATTGAGCGTTCAGACTTTATGGAAAATCCACCAAAGAAGTTTTTCCGCTTAACGCCTGATAACGAAGTTCGTTTGCGTTATGCATATTTTATGCGTTGCAAAGAAATTATAAAAGACGCAGATGGAAATGTTATAAAACTTATTTGTACTATCGATCCAGCAAGTCGTGGTGGAAATTCTCCCGATGGTAGAAAGGTTAAGGGTACAATTCACTGGGTAAGTGTAGATAAATCTTTGAAGGCAAAAGCAATGCTTTATAGTACATTGTTTACACGCGAAGATATGTCTGTTTTGCCTGAAGGTTCAGATTTTAAAGACTTCTTAAATCCAGAATCGTTGGTTGAAAAGGAAATCTTTATTGAGCCATCGCTTAAAGATGCAAAAGCTGGAGAGCCTTTGCAATTTGAGCGTATTGCTTACTTTATGGCAGATTCTAAATTAAGTACACCAGAGTGTCCTGTATTCAATAGAACTGTTGAATTAAAAGATTCGTACGGTAAGTAATCTATCAAGGAGATGTGCATATGAAAAATAAATCCAATACATTTCTTTTTAAATATGTTACAGTTTTGATGGGTATTGTATGTTCGTCATTGATGTCTGCATGTAATGTGTT
>JAGAOA010000073.1 GCA_017623955.1 Opitutales bacterium | reverse complement strand
TTTCGGCTGTTATTTGGTTTCGTATCGCCTCACGTACATAGTACGCTACGGCTCACAAAACACAAATTCCAGCTCGAATCTCGCACGTTTTACTTCTTCCAACCCAAGTTTGTTCTAAGCCTATTTTTTTGTTTAGTCTGACAAAGATACATTGCGTAGCAATTATCGCCGGTGCACGTGTTGCAAAAAAATTACGAAGTAATTACCGCCGGTGCCCATATTACAAAAAGATTATCGCCGGTGCACGTGTTACAAAAAGATTACCGCCGGTGCACTTATTACAAAAAAACTCGTAGGATAAAAATATCTAAAAATAAAAAACATATCCAAAATTTTTGTTGTCGATGTTTTATTTTTGTTATAAAATAAAATCGTCGTTCTTAATTAAGTAACTAAATTGAAAGGTATAAGAATGAAGAAGATTCTAAAATATTTGTCGATAGGGGTGGTGTTTAATTTTTTCTTATCTAGTATATCAGCTTTAGCAGTTGGTAATGTTGACATAGTAACTACATTTAAAGATGGTTCATCTCAAGTAAAGAGGGTTACTCCTTTTATTATTGACGATGCAAAACGCATAAAAATTTCAAAAGAATGTATATCTGAAAACGTAAAACACATAGATATTATCGCAGATACTGCTACTGCAAAAAAAGGTGATGACGGTTATTTTATTTTGGAACGTGGCGAATATGGTACATTCAAACTCGATGAGGGTAGTTTTATAATTGATAGAGGTCGTTCGGCATTGCCGATATTCTGTATGAAAACAAAACAAGATACTTTTATGGGGATTGTAAAAGGGCTTCGTCTAGAATATGAAATCAGAGCCGAAATAAACAGGGGTATATACAAAATTTTCCCACGCTTTAAAATTGATGAAATCGGCTTTAAACCTTATGAAGATATAATTATAGATTTTGTTGAGTTTAAGGACAAAGACGCCAATTACAGTGCAATGGCTCGCTATTACAGGAATTGGGTTTTTTCTAAAGGCGAGATTAAGCCCATTCGCGAACGTATCAAAACCAACAAAGTATTAGCCCGTGTGGCTGATAAGATTTTGGTTCGCTTCGATCACTGTGGTAGCAAAAAAAAGCCTCCACGCTCTACTCCAGACGTATTGCCAGAAAACGAAGCAAAATTAAATGTGTATTTAACTTTCAAAGAAATTTCAGAAATTGTTAAAGATGCAAAATCGCAAGGCTTAACCGACGTATACTTTGAACTTACTGGTTGGCAGACTGGTGGATATGACGGTAGATTGCCTTCGATATATCCAATTCCAGAAGAATTCGGTGGAGAAGTCGGTTTGAGAAAATTAGTGGCTGAAGTTGAAGAATTGGGGTATCCGATAACTATGCAGTCTAATCACACTCAGATTTTGCGTGTTTCTGATATGTGGAGCGAAGATTATATTGCGCGCAATATAGATGGATCTCGCTCAAAAGATCTGTTCTTCTTAGCTGGGCAACAATACAACCTTTGCTTAAAACACACTTGGGATAAATTTGTAAAACAACAAATTACCGAACTTAAGGCCCGTATTGGTTTCAAAAGTGGGTATTATACTGACGTTTATTCGGCAGTTTGTCCGTATCTTTGCACTAATCCAGCTCATCCATCGTCAAGGGCTGAAACAGTCGAAACTATTTTGAAATCTACAAAGTATTCGCAATCGCTCTATGGTGTTCAGGGCAGTGAGTGTGGTTTTGACTTCTGTTTGCAATACATCGATTTTATCCACTACGTAAGTAATATGGATGCAGAATTAATTAACAGGAAAAAATACAAGGGCAACATTGTTATGGACGGAATATTTCCTATGTGGGAAATTGTATATCATGGTACAATCTTACATACATCGGGACGCAAGACTCAAAATCACGGCAAAATAAATGAACCATATTGGGAGCTAAAACGTGCTGAGTTTGGTGGACGCCCTATCTTATACGGATTAAATAAAAAACGTATTCCTCTTATGAAAACATTGTTAGATTCATACGCCAAATATCGTCATTTACAACTTGAAACAATGGATAATCATGAAGAAATTGCCAAAGATGTTTTTGCTGTAACGTATTCAAATGGTGATGTTATGGTATGCAATTACACGAAAGACAACTTTAACTACAAGGGTAAAGTTATTGTAAAGCCTGAGTCATTTGAAGTTGTGAGAGCCAGATAGGAAATAAAAAAATAAGCTTTATTAAAAGCTTATTTTTTTTTTACGACGAATATAAGAATAAAAGCTTATTTCTTTAATAAAGTTTTATCGATAAAGTTCATATATTCTGTCCAATCGTACAGGGTAATATCGTGATTACCTCGGCGAATATGATAGCCTACATCTCCGTGGAATGGGGTTTCTACTCGCAAGTTATCCATAGTTGGCAGATTTTTTGCACCGAAGAGCTTATAGATTTTTGATGCTTCTAGTAGGGAATAAAATTCACCAGTTGGATCGCACCAATGGTCGTCGGTTGCACTTCCTACATAAAGTGGGCGTGGGGCTATGCACGCCAAGAAATGTTGTTGGTCTATCGGCATTTTTTCGATGTCGTTTTCGTATTTTTTCAATGCTGAACCATACCAAAATGGTGAAGCATTTATTGCAATTTTGAGTGTTCCGCCAAAATTGCGTCGGTTCATACTTGTACCAAGTATACATGAGGCATTTGATATTACTGCGGCAAAGCGTTTGTCTAGTGCTGTGGCGTATAGTGCTGCTTTGCCAAGTCGCGAGTGACCAATGGCGATTGCTTTGGTTGCATCTAGCTCCGGAATGGTCTCGATACATTCACGGGCTAAAATATTACCATAAGCCCACGCCCCGATTGCTTGTGTTTCTCCTTTGAAGGATGATTTATCGTATATGCGATATATGCTTTCATCAAATCCCGATAGTCTTTCATCATATTTATCGGGGTAAACTTCGCAATAGCAGAATGTAGCTATGGCGTAACCTCGTTCGATTATCTCGCGAATGCAATGACGCGAATATCCTAAACCTCGTTGATGTTCTTCTGCTTTATTTTTGAATGTTTTTAACTTGCCATTATTGCGCAGATAACATTTGGGCATAATGACTTCTTTTTCTTCAATAACAGTATGGTTGCCTCCATAATTGGCATTTACAAATACTGGACAATTTTTAGCACCTTTGGGAAAATAAATCAAAAGCGTAAAAGAGTGTTCTCCATTTTTATCGCAAGAAGTTATTTTATATTGGAGACGTGTTGCTGTACCGTTAAGTGCGTTATCTGAACGTTCTAAAAGTGTAAATTCAACTTGTTTCGGACGGGGCAATCTGGGCGAGTATAGCTCGTTTTCAACAAACTTCATTACTTGCGGACGCACATCATCAAGCCATTGTTTAGCCGTTTTTATCTTTCCTTTGCCATCAAGAGTATCGAGAGTGTCAAGTTTTTTGTATATATCTGCTTTTGTGTAGTCTTGGTTTGAGCCTGCATTGCCAACCATTCTTTTAGGCTTAGGTATATACACTTCGCCCTTGTTATATTTTGCAAAGACACTCCCAACTATAAAGGTTAAGGATAAAATTAATATTAGTGCTTTTTTCATATTAGAAAATTTTAAAAATAGTAACTTAGAAAATATCCCACCAAGCTTTTGGCTTTTCTAGCTTATAAGACATTGATTGGATTGTTTTACCTTCAAATATAAATGGCTTGTCGGAATAATTGAAAAGCATAATACTTCCGTCGGAATATGTACATTTGAATACGTCTTTAGCTATTTCTTTATGTTCATCGAGGAATTCATATTGAAGGTATGAAAGCTCTTTGACATGATTATAGCCTTGAGCAAGACAGTCTATTGCATGATCGAATTCTTTTTGATTACCACAACGCAAGTCTGTATCTCCCATCCAATTTTTCTTTTTGCCATCTTCAAAGAATGCTGAGTACATATAGAATGTAGGACGTCCACCAAATTCTAAAAGTTTCATTATACTTGCTTGTCCTTTAGCTGTGTAGTTTACCGTGGTAGGCATAGGATTACTCAATACTAAACCGTGGAATGCAATTTGCCAAAGAGGAACAACGTTATCGACCAATTTCCCGTTATGGCGGAAGATTGAATATAGGGCGTAGTCGGTATATTTTGCTACATGGTAATATCCACCTTCCGATTGAGCCCCGCCAAATGTTTCGCCTGCCAAACGCATTAATTCATTACAGTAAAATGCACTTTCTTTTGCGTTACATTTATGATTTTTATCGTAACAAATTTGAGGCGAAACAATCGAGACTACATCCAAATAATGCAGACCTTCAAATCCAAGTTCACGCATTTTAGGAAAGTCTTTTTTTGCAAATTGCTCAAATGATGTTTGCATACACATAAAATAACTTCTTCCTCCGCTCCAAGGTTGTTTGATTGGTCGTTCCCAAGTATTGCCATCTTTATTTTTTGCAACATAACTTTCGTCCCAAAGTTCAGATACAGGATAACAACTTGTGGGATTTGTATGACACGCAATTTGATATCCCATTGATTTTGCCTTTGTTATGAGTTCACGCAGTTTGGCTTCGCCTCCGAGTTGCGGTTCAACTGGAAAAATCTGTGGATAACGACCATCATGTCCTTTTCTATTCCAGCCAACTAGAGTAATTTGTGCCTTTTCTACACCTCTTGTTTTCAAGGCATCGAGAATTTCGCCGACTCTATCAAATGTTACTTTTGCATACATTTGAGGTTCGTTTTGCAATGTTTGGTCGCGAACTGGGCTTGGAGCAGGCTTCCAACCTTGACGAATTCTGAACTCTATCGATTCTGCTGCGTATTTGAGGTATTTGTTTGAACTTATTCTATCTTTAATTGGTTTAATTGTTTCCAAAAGCATACTTCTATAAAGTCTACCAATACCACTGTAATTTGCGTCTTTTCCTGTAAGATAGTAATAGTCTATGATGATATTTTCATACGGCTTATAGCGAGTTAAATCAAATGTATGAGATAGTGTATAGTTGCCATTTTCATACGCTACAACGGAAAAATAGTCAAACTCCATACCCTTAACTATTGCCATAAAGGTTTTATTGGGCGTTTTCATTCCGCAGATTGGCATAGATGGTTGATGAATTGGCATTCTCGCATTCTTGTCGCGTTTCTTGTATTCTGTAAGCGTTGAGTTTGGAGATACTATATAGCCTTCGTCTCCAACTTTTGCTTTTGCAAATTCAGGCAGAATGTTTACGCGTTGTACATTTTCAAGATCTTTAACTGGAATTTCTAATCTCAAAAAGCCTTCACATTGAGTTAATTGAAGTGTTTTCTTTTCTTCGCCAGCTATGGTTTTGATAGTCAATTCGACATTTTCTGCACATACATAATGAGATAATGTCAAAA
Organism: Opitutales bacterium; assembly: GCA_017623955.1. The sequence continues at coordinate 11,404 of JAGAOA010000073.1, read as the reverse complement.
ATAATATAGTTAGAAGTTTTGTTAATTTACTTATATTCATAAATTCTTGTTTTTTTATTTGTTGTTTTGGCTTATATAATTTTAGTATTTGAAACGCTTTTTCAAAAGTCAATCTTTTTGATATTCTACTTAAATTGAAAACTGTCGTTTTTTAGGAGTAAAAGTAGTATTTATTTTAGAATTTTAAAGCGAAAAAGCTTGCAATCGTTTGATTTAATCACATGATTTAAAACTTTGTTTAAATGTAAATGGGATGGAGTAGATAGTAAATTTATATTAATTTAAAATATAAGGAAAATTATGAAGAATATAAAAGTAATGTTAATGGCAATAACAACAGTTGTTTTTGCAAGCTGTTCAAAAGAAGCTCCTCAGGAGCAGAAGGCTGTTCCTGATGATGTATATGTTGCTAATCCGATAATTAAGCCCATTGAAGTTTGGGATGATTTTACTGCACGCATTGACGCTGTAAAGTCTGTTGAGATTCGTGCTAGAGTTTCAGGTTATCTTGCTAAGATTAACTTCTCTGAAGGGCAGATGGTAAAACAAGGCGACTTACTTTTTGTAATAGACCCACGCCCATACGAAGCAACTGTTGCAGCTGCTAAGGCAAATATTGCTGAAGTAGAAGCTCGTTTAGCATTGGCTAAGAGCAATCTTGAACGTGCTAAAAGTATGTACAAAGCAACGGTAGTTTCTAAGGAAGTTTTTGAAACGAGAGGAGCTGAAGTTTTATCGGCAAAAGCATCGTTGGCAGCAGCTAAGGCTCAGTTGCGCGAGGCTGAACTAAATCTTGAATTTACTCATATTAGAGCTCCCATTTCTGGTAGAGTAAGCGAAGCTTTAATTGATGCAGGTAACCTTGTTACAGCAAACTCAACACTACTTACTTCCATTGTCAAAAGTGATGTTGTCCAAGCCTACTTTGAAGCTAGCGAACAAGAAATTGTAAAATACCAAAAAGTTGGTTTGTTTAATAAGATTGATCAAGTAAAATTGACAGGTCCTGTTGCAGAAGTTCGTTTGATGTCAAATTCAGAAGATGTATTTAAGGGTAAGGTTACATATTTTGACAATCGTATGGCAAAGAGTACGTCATCGCTCACAATGCGTGCAGATATTGACAACAAAAATGAACAGTTGAAAGTTGGTATGTTTGCAAAATTGCGTATGAAAATTGCCGATGCACAGGAAAAAATGCTTGTTCGTGAAGATGTTATTGGTACTGACTTGGTAAATCGTTATGTATATGTTGTAGACAAGGACAACAAAGTTGTATACAAGGCCTTGAAAATTGGAGAATTAATCGGAAAATTCAGAGTTGTTGAAAGTGGCCTAAATAAAGATGACAAAGTTGTTGTTAAGGCATTGCATGCAGCTGTTCCAGGTAGAGTGGTAAAACCTATCGATTCAAAAATGGACGCTGAATAATTTTTAGGAGGATAAAATTATGAAGTTTTCGCACTTCTTTATTGATAGACCTATTTTTGCAGCGGTTATATCGATTGTTATTACTTTGTTAGGTATTGTTGGGTATGTAAAATTACCTATTGCTCAATATCCCGATGTTGTTCCGCCGAGCGTTTCTGTAACAACGCAATATGCTGGAGCATCTCCAGAAATCATCATGCAGACAGTTGCGGCTCCTATTGAACAGGAAATCAATGGTGTTGAAAAGATGATTTATATGTTTAGTCAGTGTAATTCTGATGGCTCTTTAACAACGACTGTAACTTTTGAACTTGGTACAAACATCGATATTGCTCAAGTTCAAGTTCAAAATCGTGTTGCTATTGCAACTCCTCGTTTACAAGAAGAAGTTAGAAATTTTGGTGTTACTGTAAATAAGAAATAGCCAGATATGTTGTTGTTAGTAAGTTTGTTTTCGCCCGATGATTCGCGCGACAAACTTTATTTGACAAACTACGCAATCACACAAATGAAAGACCGTTTGGCTCGTGTGTATGGTGTTGGTTCTATCAATATTTTTGGTGCGAGAGAATATTCAATGCGTATATGGTTAAATCCAGAAAAGCTTGAACATGTAAATATGACACCATCGCAAGTTGCGGCTGCTCTACGCGAACAAAATAAGCAAGTTGCGGCAGGTAAACTTAATCAAGAGCCAATCAGTAATCCAGATGCTGCGTACGAGTTAATTATTAACACTCAAGGACGACTTTCGACTCCAGAAGAGTTTAAAAAGATTATCGTTAAATATGATGACGATGGCAAAGTTGTGCGTTTAGAAGATATCGCTACCGTCGAACTTGGCGCATATACGTATGGGGATGAGTCGAAATTAAATGGTAGAGATTGCGTAACATTGGCAGCATACCAGTTGCCTGGTTCTAATGCTCTAGATACTGCAAAGCGTTTGCGTGCTGTTTTAGATGAAATGGCTGCAGTTTTTCCAGTGGGCGTTGATTACAAGATTGCCCTAGATAATACTGAGTACATCGAGAATTCGATTAATGCTGTGTATCATACCATTTACGAAGCCGTATTATTGGTTGTTCTAGTTATGATGGTATTTTTGCAAAATTGGCGCGCTGCTGTTATTCCAATCTTTGCAATTCCTGTATCATTGATTGGTACATTCTTCTTTATGATGTTGTTTGGTTTTTCAATCAACAACTTGTCTTTGTTCGGTTTGGTGCTTGCTATCGGTATAGTTGTTGACGACGCTATTGTGGTTGTAGAAAATGTAGAACGCAATATGCGAGATGGCTTGAATGCGCGTGAAGCTACAAAGAAGGCTATGACCCAAGTTCAAGGAGCTCTTATAGCTATTGCATTTGTGTTGAGTGCTGTGTTCGTACCAACTGCATTTATTGAAGGTATTTCGGGGCAGTTTTATCGTCAATTTGCACTTACAATAGCCGCTTCAACTATCATTTCGGCGATAGTATCGTTAACTCTTTCGCCAGCACTGTGTGCAATTTTGATGAAAGAAGGCGAAAAACCAGACTGGTTTACAGTTGTGTGGAACTTTTGTTTTGGTTGGTTCTTCAAAGCGTTCAATGCTTGCTTCTTCTGGTGTTCAGAAAAGTATGGTGCATTTGTTCGCAGATTATTGAGATTTTCAATTATTGTATTAGTTGCTTATGTGGGCTTGTTATATTGGACAGGTCATCAATTTCAAGTTGTGCCAAGGGGCTTCATTCCAAAACAGGATACCGGGTATATCTTTGGTGCGATGCAATTACCTGATGGTGTAACTCTAGACCACACTCGCAAGGCTGTCGATAAGGCAAGAGCTATTATTGAAAAAATAGATGGTGTTGAAGATATAACAACAATTTCAGGATTGTCGGGGGCAACGTTTACTAAATTGAGCAATGCAGGCGCATTGTTCGTGAAATTGCGTCCTAAGGAAGAACGCGTGGCGAAGGGCATTACATTAGACTCGCTCTTAGGACAAATTTATATGGGCTTGAAAAAAGGTGTTCCAGAATCTAACTCGTTCGTATTGACACCTCCGGCAGTTAATGGTATCGGTATGGGAGGCGACTTCAAATGTTACATCCAAGACCGTACTGGACGTGGTATTGCTGACGTAGCAAAATATACTCATGAGATTGCGTATAAGGCTATGACGCAAAATCCAGAAATATCGCTTGCATTTTCTACATATCGTATTTCTACACCACAGTTGTATGTTGATATCGATCGCGAAAGAGCTCAGAAACTGAACGTTCCAATTCGCTCGATATTTGAGACTATGCAGTTCAATTTAGGTTCTGTATATGTAAACGACTTCAATATTCTCAATCGTGTATATCGTGTATCTATGCAGGCTGAGGGCTCGAAACGTGGCGATATTCCAGACATTTATAATTTAAAAGTTCCAAGTAGAAATGGAGGCAATGTTCCAATGGGTTCGGTTGCTACTATTCGTAGAGTTGTTGGTCCTGATACGGTAAATCGTTACAACTTGTATCCATCGGCAGAAATTATGGGTAACTTGGGTGCGGGGTACAGTACCAGCGAAGCTATGGCTGTCATTGAACGTGTTGCTGCCGAAACTCTGCCTTCTGGTATGGGTATGGAATGGACAGATCTAGCATATCAAGAAAAATTAGTTGGTAATACTTCTATTATCATTTTTGGGTTGTGCGTAGTTTTCGTATTCTTGATTTTGGCTGCTTTATACGAAAGCTGGACTTTGCCATTGACCATTATATTGATTGTGCCTCTAGTTTTGTTATTTGCTTTGTTAGGTATAGATGCTCGCAATTTGGACAACAACTTGATGACTCAGATTGGTATGGTTGTTCTAATCGGTTTGGCATGTAAGAATGCTATCTTGATTGTTGAGTTTGCAAAACAACGACAAGAAAAAGGAGAAGAAATTATCAGTGCTACTGCAGATGCTTCGCAAAATCGTATTCGTCCAATTTTGATGACATCATTTGCGTTTATTTTAGGTGTGGTACCTCTCGCATTCTCGTTGACTTCTGGTTCTGAATTGCGTCAACCACTCGGTACTGCTGTTATGTATGGTATGCTAGGTGTTACCTTTATGGGATTGATTTTTACACCTGTATTCTTCTATGTAATTAGAAAAAATTACAAGCCTACAAATAAGGAATAATTATGAAAAAACTTTTAGTATTATCAGTAACGATCGCTCTATGCGGATGTATGGTAGGACCTGATTACCAAGAAGCTTCAAAAGCCGTAAAATTGCCTGCAACCGTTACCGCAGAACACTTCGATAGAGGCGATGCAACTATGTGGAAAAACGCAGTTCCTGCCGATTCTCTTCCCAAAGGAGATTGGTGGAAGATTTTTGGCGACAATAAACTAGATGCTCTTCTAGAACGTTGTGCTAAAAATAATCCAGATTTGGCTGCCGCATTTTATCGAGTAGAAAAAGCACGCGAGGCGGCTTTGATGGACAAGGCTGATTTGTATCCACATCTAAATGCACATGCATCGTATTCAAGAACTGGAATGTCGCAAAATAACAAGATGTTTATGGGCGAAAAGAGTTACGATTCTTGGACAACAGGATTCGGTTTGACTTGGGACTTAGATTTATTTGGTCGCATTCGTAGCTTGTTAGACTCTGATGTAGCAACCGCTCAAGCAATGCTTTGTGAATATCAAAATCTTATGCTAAATTTACAGGCAAATGTAGCTAAGACTTATTATTCAATACGTTCATTAAAGTCAGAAATAGCTGTTCTTGAAAGAACTTTGAAGGTTCGTAAAGACGATACTGAATTGGTTCGTCAACGCGTGGCTATGGACTACTCTACAAATATAGACCTAAAACGTGCTATACAACAAGAATACGAGGCGAGTGCCCAGTTGGCTTCGTGTTTCCGCCAGTTGATTTTGACTGAAAATATGTTGGCGTTGTTGATTGGTTCTACTCCCGCAGAAATTGGCGTTAAGATTGAAGCCCTTGACGAAAACTTCCCGAAAATGCCGAAGGTTATTGCATCGGAATTGTTAGAACGTCGTCCAGATATAGCGGCTGCAGAACGTCTTGTATATGCCGCAAATGCTCGAATTGGTTCGGCTCAGGCTGCATTCTTTCCAACAATATCGTTGACTGCCAATACAGATTTAAATGCTGCAAAAATCGATAAACTTATAAATTCAAATAGTTTTGCATGGGGTATTAGCCCTCAAATTTACATTCCTATTTTTGAAGCAGGTAGAAATTTGGCACAAAAGCGTATTGCTTTGGCTGCACACAAAGAAACTCTAGAAAACTATAAATCTAAGGTGCTTACAGCTATAAAAGAAGTTGAAGATTCTTTGGCAAACATAAAGTGGTTAGCAGTAGAATATAAGGCTAGAGTAAAATTGGTTTCGGCTTCTATTGATGTGCAAAAAATGACTCGCATTCAATACGACGAAGGATACACTGACTATTTCTCGGTAAGTGATGCTCAACGTACTAGTTTGAACAATGAACGTTCGTTAATTGTATTGCGTGGAGAACGTTACAGAGCATGTGTTAGTTTAATTCAATCGCTCGGTGGCGGTTGGAGCTCAAAGGTTGCTGATGAACAAAAAGAGTCTAATGTTGTTGATAAAGCTGGTCGCAACTTAAACGATGATTTTGGTCAAGATGATATACTTCCAACCCTGTAATGTAAAGTGAAATACAATTTCATACAACATTTCTTAGATGGAGCTGAATTAGATACGCCGTCAAAAATTTTAGCGGCGGCGTTGGTCGAATTCGGCAATGCTCCTGTAAAAAACGTAGGCACACGTGATATTGCTAAACGCGCTGGGGTAAATATCGCTGCAATCAGTTACTATTTCAAAGGTAAAGATGAACTTTATGCTATTTTGATTGATGCTATCATTGAACATATATCGAAGTTGACGGAGCCGTTTCATAAGCGATTTGAGGCACTAATGGAAAATCCATCCGAAAGCGAAGCTCGTGCGTTGCTAAATGACTATATTTCGTGGAGACTACTTGGTGTTGATGAGGATAAAAAACACGTCTTTAAAAATATATTATCGATTATATTTAGAGAAGAATTTAATAATACCGAGCTTTTCAAACAGTTTCATTCCCGTATATTTGGAAAGACTGATGAGCTTCTTCGAGAATCAATCAAAATGATTTTAAAAGATAAAGTAGACGATGAAACTGCAAGAATTATGTCGACTGCAATATTGGGGTCTTTGATTCGTTTTGGGGCAGTTCCTAATTCGGTAATGCTCTCTATGAATTGGCATGAGATTAGTTCGGTTGAAATTGAAAAAATTAGGAATGTAATTTTTTCGATGCTCGATAAGGTCTTAAAGTAATTTATGAAGAATTAGGACTAAAAAAATCTTGCTAATCTTTTATAAAAATAAAAAATATCTGCCATGAATATTAGCAGATATTTTTATGCAATAGTGTTGTGTGCGGTGTTGTCTTGTTCAACTTCGCACGCAATGGAAACACAAAAGTTAAGTCTTGATGGTGAGTGGAATTTTGCTACGTTAAATTCAGAAGGTGGTGTTATTCAATCGGGGAAAATCCGTGTTCCAGGGGCGTGGGATGCTCAAGGTTATGGCAAACCAACCGAGAAAGTTCACAATAATTTTGTTGGTGTTGGTAAATATGAGCGTGAGATTGAAGTTCCAGATGAATGGGAAGATTTAGATATAAATTTAGTTATAGAAGGTGTTTCTCGCTATGCTAAAATTTGGATAAACGACAATTACATTGGTGAGGTTTTAGGTCTTACAGGCTCGCATAGAGTAATTGTAAAGAAACATTTAAATATAGGTGAAAAAAATAAGATTTGCATAGATGTAGATTCGCGTCAACGTCACCAGTTCGATGCTATGTTGGGAGCTGCTCAACTCAATGATTATATGGATTTAGCTTGGGGTGGTTTGTATGGACACGTTTATCTTGAAGGTTTGCCAAAAATCCGTTTAGACGATGTTTACATACGTACAAAACTTCCAATTCCTGCACAAAATATTCCAGCAAGAATTATTGCAGAAGCAAAAGTTTTTAATGCTAAAAATGTCAAAGCTGGAATATTTAGTTTAACTGGATCAAAAAATGATAAGGCTTGCAAATTGATGTTAGAAGTTTTCGATGCTGATGGTAAAAAAGTATCTTCAAAAAAACAGAATTTAGTTGGTCGGTCATACGAAACGCAAGTAGTTGTTGCTGATATTGAGAATGCAAAATATTGGTCGCCAGATAATCCGTATTTGTACAGTTTGAAATTGTCGCTCTTAAATGAAAAAGGCAAAGAATTGCACTCGTTTAAATGGCGTAAAGGTATAAAAAGTATTCAGATAAAAGAAGGTTGGGGGGCAGGTTTTGTAAATCGTACAAAAATAATGCTCAACAACGCACCAGTTTATCTTTTGGGCTATGGCGACGACCATATTTATCTCAAAGAATTTTCAATGCCTTTCGATAAGCAGATGTATATAGATCGTCTAAAGAAAATCAAGGCGTTGGGCTTTAATCATGTTCGTCATCATAGCACGATTATGCCTCCAGAATATTACGAAGCTTGCGATGAAGTCGGCATTATGCCAAATGCTGAATTTACTATTGGGTATCCGTGTCAAATGCCTGGAACAAAGCATTGGCGTAATATAGCTCCAGCCGGAAATTCATACAATTGTTCTATGGGTTTTTATAGAGATATATATCGTCAAGCAGTGAAAGAGTATCGCAATTATACTTGTATATTAGCGTGGGTTGGAGGAAACGAACTGTATATGGGTGAAGACGTTCCAGCACGTAAAAATCCGCTTTTGACGTATTTTATGAAAGCTACTCGTTCGCTCGACCCAGATAGACTATTTGTAGATACAGATGGCGAGTGGGAGGGGTATATTCTCGATGCGAAAAACGATAGACCTGAGTTAGATTTGTATTTTGTCTTGTTCGATGAATGGGCAGATTTTGTAGATTTTGAACGCAAGTACGACACTAAAAAATCTGTTCGTTGTAAACATATAACAAACAAATTTGAAGGGAAATCTGTTGATGTTGATGTCCCGTTGAAGCCTGTGATTTCGCACGAAACTTCAAACTTCTGTACGTTTACACGTCCGAGTGTTGTTAAGTTTTTTGAGGGGTCAAACTTCAAACCATTTTGGCTTACAAAGTCGGTTGAAACTCTCGCAAAACGAGATATGCTCTATAAAGCAGAGCAGTGGGGCTTGGCAAGTGAAAAACTCATGCTAAGAGTTCATAAACACAATATTGAAACTATCCGTAAAAACCCATATATAACAGGGTATCACTGGTGGTTAATTCAAGATTATTGGACAAGCTCCGACGGTATATTCGACTTTGCATTCCGTCAAAAAGAAGGTTTTAAAACAGAAGAAATTCGCAAGTTTAATTCGCCTGTTGTTGCATTGCAGAGTGGTTTGAAGTTCGGCTACAATGCAGGTGAAAAAATTTCGGCAAATTTCAAAATCTCAAATTTCTCAACAGTAGCATTTACGCCTAATTGTGAAGTTGTGTTGAAGTGCGGAAATAAAGAAATTAAAAAATTTAATCTACCGCAAATTCATTCTGGATTCGGCAAGATAACTAATTTTGGTTCGGTTGAAGGATTAGAGAAATTTGTTGAAAGTAGCAATGTTCCTAAGATGTATACTTTGTGCTTTTCGGCAAAATCAAAAGAAATGTCGGTTGCAAATGATTGGAATTTCTATGTTTTCCCTAAGGCTGAAAATCTCAAGGCAAGCAACGTTGTTGTAGGCAAAAATGTTGCCGAATATGTGCCAAGTAAGTGGACGGAAAAAGCATCAGTCGATTGCAAGAATTTGAAATCGGGCGACGTTATGTTTGCAAAAGAAATAACAGAAGATGTTATGAATGCACTCGAAAATGGTGCTACTGTCGTGTTGTTTTCACCAAAGAAATTCTTACCTAGATACGATATGAAATATAAGTCGCAATGGTGGCGTGCTGGTGGTCATGATGGTTCAAATTATGTAGGACATTTTGTAGAAAAGACTTCTCCATTGGCGGTTATTGCTCCTGAGCATTTCTGTGGAGAGGCTTTTGCTCCTATGTTTGCAAATAGTCATCGTTTTGATGTTGAGAATCTTTCGTCAAAACCTGAAAACACAATTAGAGCATTGTCGAGCTTGATGTACCTTAAAGAGTACTCATCAGTAATGCGCGCTAAGGTTGGTAAGGGGGTGTTGATTATAAGTGGATTATCGCACAATGCTGTAAGAAATTCAGATATGAGTGCATGGGTGTTAAAAACTTTGATAGAGTCCCCTACGCCTAAGGAAGAATTTGCAACAGATTTTGTAAAAAAATTTGTTAAATAGTTAAAATATTTTTTAGAGCTTATATGTACGGAAATCTCTCAATTTATGCGGTTGAGGGATTTTTTATTTCTCTAATTATGGAAATGTTAATCGTATAAATATCAGTATGTTATAAAAAATATGTTGACATGTATTTATTTTTTAACAACATCCTTACCCTTTATTCTACATAAACATACATATTAATACAAAAAATGAAAAAGTTTATAATAACAGTATTATCATTGAGTTCATCTTTGGTGGGGTTCACACAAGATAAAACAGCTCAAGCGCTTTGGAATGAGTTGACTGCAAATTCAGATTCTAAAGTAATTGTAACATCGGATGGTACAAGCAATACCTTTAGTGGGTATGACTACTTATGGTTAAAAAGTGGAAAACGAACATCAAATAATATTTTGGGTTCAGCTAAGGTTACAATTATTGGTAGCGAAAGCGATAGCCCTACGTTTGGTAAAAATAGTTTTTTGGGTATCGGAGGGGAAAAGAGAGCGTATATGGGAACATGGCTTGGTTTTTCTTCTGTCGAGAACTCAGACTTAAATACTACCACATATGTTTATAATGGAACGTTTACAAACAAATTTTCTGCTATAAATTTTTATAATAACTCTGCTGTACGTTGGAACGACTCTAATGCAAATGGACTTTTGGATGAAGCTGAGCGCAATAAATTAACAGGGTCAATGATTATCTATGGTGGAACATTTAACAGTGATATTACTGGACTTGGTATGATTTCTGACGGTGGGTACTATACAGCTAATACAAATATTGTTATTGCTGGTAGTATTACTAATGGAGCTGGAATGGGGGTTTATGGTGGTATTTCAGGACAGACTGATGGCTTTGGACATTTGTTTGGTAATACAAACATCACTGTAAGTAGTGCAGGTAAAACATCTTATGTTGTTGGTGGAAATCGCAGACCATCTGATTTGATAGGTAATTCTACTGTAAACATAAGTGGTACTGTATTTGGTATTATCGGTGGAAACTATATAAACGATTTAACAACAGATAATGCCCATTTAACAAGCAAAGTTGACGGAAACATAAATATCAATATAGACGGAGGGACTGTAAAAAAATCTGATAAGATATTGGGTGTTGATAAATATTTTTCTGGTATTATTGGTGGCGGAGTAAATACAAACGTTACTGGAGATACAACTATAAATATAAAAGGAAATTCATCGGTAACTGCTGGTATTGTTGGTGGAAATGCTGGTTGGAATTCTCTTTCAATGAAGAATGCAACAATTAACATTTCAGGTGGTGTTGTAAATGCTTCTGGAACAACCTCTCTTTTTGGTGTATCAATTAATGATGCAATTTATGGTGGTTCTTTAGCGTTAGGTATAAATGGTTCGTACACTAACCCTGATGGTCTTGCAAAGATTACAATAACATCATCGGCAAACTTGGTTATAAACGAAGGAACAGCAATCAACGTTTCGGGTGGAAACATAACTGGTAATATTTTTGGTGGTGGATATGCTTTGGGAACAAATGAAACTTATTCAGCAACAGCAACCGTAAATGGTGGAACAGCTATCACTGTTGACGCTAAAAATGCTCTCTCAATAAATGGCAACATTTA
>JAGAOA010000072.1 GCA_017623955.1 Opitutales bacterium | reverse complement strand
TCGATATGCTTCACCTCCGAGCCCCTTGTAGTGAATGTACCCTCCATCGAGTTGTGTTGCTAAGTCGTCTTTATTAAATGAAGGCGAAATAGTGTAGTTTTCTGTCTGCAGAATATGAGGAGATACTTGATAGCCCATTTTCTTTGCTAGGGCTGTAAATTCTTTACACTTTTTATTGCCACCCAATTCTGGCTCTGCAAATCCGTAGGTTGGACATCTACCGTTTGCTTTGATATTCCAGTTTGTCAAAATGATATCAGCTTTATCGATACCTAGTTCCTTGAGCTTTTTGAGTACGCCCATCATATTGTCAAAATTGCGAACTACTTTTACGTTGTCTGCATCGACTTCGTTCCAGAAAAAGCCTTCACTGGTATCGTACATAAAGTTTGCCATGTGGAATTTCAAGAATGGTGCTTCGGTTGCGTATCTCAATTTAGGATTTCCTTTTACTCTTTCTTTGATAGGCTGTACTTCGCCTCTATCGAGCTGATATTTGCGATAGGCTTTACCCATTGATACGTAATTGGCTTTCTTCCCCTTGAAATAAGTGAAGTCTATTACTATGTCTTCGTATGGAGTTGTACCTAGTGCCTCAATGTTAAAACGTGGATAAATTTTATATATGCCATCTTTTACATCAATGATTGTGTTATATTCGTATTTTAAGCCTTTCACAATTCCAACAAAAGCTTCATCTCCTTTCTTGAGTCCATATACAGGCATTTTATTGTACTTATGTTCGTAAAAACCATTGTCGGCTTTGAACGAACCGCATATACCTTCCGACATCACCCAATAGCCTTCTTCTCCTTTAGTTGCACAGGCATCGTCTAAAATGAAATCTATATGTTTTATTGTTAGCCATTGCCAACGAGCAATCTCTTTCGTTGTTACTTTAAAGCGGTTTGTTTTTTCATCAACTTTTTCTAATTTGACAGTTTTTGATGTTACTTTACCGTTTTTCCAAGTAATTACCATCTTTCCTGTATCAAGTTTTGCAAAGGCTGAAATCGTAGATATCAATGCTATTGCTATGATTTTTAATATAGATTTTATGTTCATTCTTTTCCTTCTTTTAAAATATAGAATTTTTATTTAAAAAAGTGTCTGGATAGCATCAAGTCTAATGGGGTGCGTTCTCCGAATTTTTCTAAAAATCCGGTAGATCCATCTTTTGATGTCAACGTCAAATAAGCTACGTCATATTGGTCTTTTTGTCCTTGCTTTTGACGCTTGAAGATTAGCAAATATTCGTTGTCGGAAAGTTGCATAACTTTAAGATATTTTTTCTTCCATGAAAAGTAATCTGATAAGGTTGATTTCTTTTGTTCTTCAGACATTCCCGAATATTGCGAGTTGAATTTAGCTTTGCTTTTAGGCGACATAAATTGTGCATACTGCTCTATTTTCCAGCTAAAAAATACATCTTGGATTTTTTTATAGAATTTTGCCGCAGGGTGTTTTTTTACATTACTTACCGCATTTACTGAAATTAAAGCTCCATTCTTAAATATTAAAATTGGTTGTTTGTTTTTTATTATATCATTAAGTTGGGTTTTGTCGGAGGCTGAAAAGGTGTGTATCTTGGTTACATCTATCGGTTGCGGATTTGCAATATTACATTGAGCCATCAATGCAAGATACATATTATTTACCGATAAATCCCACAAGAGTTTGTTGCCAATTTGTTCAAAGGCAAAGTAGTTCATTCCATTTCTCATTCGGCTATTTGGCGAAATCTCAAATAGTGCTATTTTCCATTTGCCAAATGTTATTGGTAAGATTTTAACCGATTTATCTAAACGTGCTAATTTTAGGAATTTAGAGGCTTTGTTTGCCATACTTTTATTTGCAACTAAGTTCTTCAATTCGTCTTGCGAAGCTGATAAAATTTTGGTTACAGCATTTTGAACTTCGTTGTCGGATAGTTTATTGATGGCTATTGAGGCATCGTAGAACTTATTTGAGTCGTTTAATTCGCTCGATTTGGGAAGTGCTATCGATACATAATCTGCCAAGGCTGACGAACATATTGTTAGTATTATAATTTGTAAGTATTTTCTCATAGATTTTTTTGTTAAATGTGATGATATCCCGTATTAGCGGTTATTGTTTTTGCTCTATAAAGTTGCTCTGCTAAAATTGCACGAGCAAATTCATGTGTAAATGTCATAGGAGAAAGCGATATTGTCTGGTTTGCTCGCTCTCTTATTTTATTGCTCAAGCCGTATGCACTACCGATTATAAAGGCACTGCCACCACTAATCAAATCTTTCTCTAGCATTTTAGATAATTCGACAGAGGTATATGTTTTCCCTTCTTCGCTCATAGCATAAACTTTACCTTTGAAATTTTTTAAGGCATCTAGCATTTTATCGGCTTCTGTTTCAATAGATGAGTCTTTTAATTCTATCATCTCAAAGTTATCAAATCGCTTTATACGCGAAAAATAGTCGTCACACAGTTGTGCAAGGGCTTTATTTTTCATTTTTCCGACTGCTATTAACTTGAGCATTGTTATTCTGAAATCTGTTTTGTTGTATAGATTGTCAGTTTAGGATTTTCGTCTTTTAAGAATTGTTGTGCGTAACGAATTGCCTTTGCGGCAGAAAGCGTTGGGTTATCTTCATCATTTTCGAAGAGTCTGTCGCTTGTTATTTTTTCATACGTTCCAGATTTCTTCAAAACGTTCATTATGTCTTGGCGAATTTCACAGACGAGTAGAATGCGTCCAGATGCTTTCATTCTACGATCTAACTCTTCTAAGTCTAACACACTTGTTGCATCTATATTGATTGCATTGCGTAATTTTAGAATTAAAACTTTTAAGTTGGGGTCGGCTGCTATACGACGAATTTGATTTTGAAGTACATCGCTAGCTCCAAAGAACATATTACCCTCTACGTGAACGATTGAAATTTCTGGATCGGCACGAGTTGTTTTTTCTTTTACTTTTTCTAACTCGCCACTATCAGAAATTTCGTATTCTACAACTTCTGGACGACTAGCTTTACGCAAGAATAAAAGTATTGATATTATTACACCCACTATAATAGCATTATCAAGTGTTGAGAATACACCTGTAAGGAATGTAACTAGAAAGACGATTGCATCGCTAGGCGTACTTTTTAGTGCAACTTTTATCACTGTCGGCTTTATGAGCGTAACACTTGTATATACTACTATTAACGCAAGTGTAGCTTTGGGAATATACGATATCGCTCCGCCAAACATCAACATTGCTACAATTGTAAATAGCGCAGTAAATAGGTTAAACATAGTTGTTTTTGCTCCACTGTTTACAGCTAATGTTGAACGTGTTAATGACCCTGATGCAATGGTTGCTGAAGAAAATGCACTTGCAACATTTGCCATACCTAATGAAAAAACTTCTTGATTTGTATCTAATCTATCTGCTTTTTGCGATGCCAAGCTTTTACCAATTGAAAATGCTTCTATGATAGCTAAGAGTGTTATAGCTATTGATAATATAGCGGTTTCTTTTAGAGGTAAAACGGTGAAGTCTGGAGCTGTTATTTTCCATTCTGACACAGTTATTGCACGTAGACGTTCTACGTCAAAGTTACAATATTCGCACAACAAAAAACAGATGATTCCAACTGTAATTAGAGTCAATCCTTCTGCTGGAAGTTTTTTAGCAAATCTTTTTAGGGGAAAAAATATAGCAAGTGTAATTATTGCCATAAATACTGAAGACATTTGTGTTCCCGTTATAGATTTTACCGTAGCAATAATATTGTCTATGAGTGAAATTGGAGCTTCACTTACATTGTATGTAAAGCCCAGTAGGTTTCGCATTTGATTTACAACAATCAACAATGCGGAACTAGTAACATGCGCTATAATAACAGTTCTAGATATATACGATATTAAAAATGTAAGTTTAAATACGCTTATTAAAATCATAAATAGACCTACACAAAGAAGAATATTTGGTAGGGCAGACATTCGTTGGGCTTCGTTCAACATTCCTGCTGCTGCGAAAGTGCTGAGTAACATTACAGCTGTCGCATTACTTGGTCCGAAGGTTATGTATATGTTTCGGCAAAAAATTAATCCAATAAGCGATACCAATATTCCACTGAAAATACCGTACGATATGGGCAATCCTGCAACAAGGGCGTATGCCATATTTACAGGGAAGGATAACACAGCCACATTGAAACCAGTTCTAATGTCATCGCTCAATTTAGAAGTGTTGTAACCCTTTATATGCGATGCCAATGGAAAGAGCTCAATGGGAAGCTTAAATTTATTTTTTAACTTTTGTGGTATATCTGCCTTCAACTCTATTAAATTTGGAGGTTAAACTATATTAGTAGAATATAACATAAATATTAAGATAAAGTCAAATATTTAGAAGTGAAAAAATCTTGTTTTATTGCGGAATTACAATGGCTTGATGCTTATAATTAAAGATGTTTTATATCGATGAAAAAAAGCTTGTCTTATCTGTATTAGGTAACAGTATTTTATACGACAATTTTCATATTCACAAAGAAATAAACTTTACTACACAATGGACGCATTTTACGAAAAAATAATGAGACCGATTTTGTTCACGCAAAATCCAGAGGTAGCACACGATATGGCATTAAAAGCTATGAAGGTTGTTGGTGCTGTTCCGCCTCTTAGAATGTTTATGGAGTATTTAAATCTGATTAAGACTCCCAAGCCGATAAATATTTTTGGAGTTGATTTTCCTAATAGAGTGGGGTTGGCTGCAGGCTTTGATAAAGATGCTGAAGTTTTCCGTGCAGCGGCTGCTTTCGGTTTTGGTCATGTCGAAATTGGAACAGTGTCGATGTTGAAGCAATCGGGAAATCCCAAACCTAGAATGTTTCGCTATCCAGATTTAGAAGCAGTTGTAAATAGTTGTGGTTTTCCAAATGATGGTGCTGAAGAAATTGCAGCACGTTTGGCTCAGACTGTTACAGCAAAGGGACGCAAATTGTGTCCATTAGGTATCAATATTGGTAAGTCTAAGATAACTCCATTAGAAAATGCAGCAGAAGATTATTTATTCAGTTTTAATGCACTTGCAGATTATGCAGACTTTTTCGTAATCAATGTAAGTAGTCCAAACACTCCTGAATTACGTAAATTGCAGGGCAAGGAATTTTTGCCAAATCTCTTAGGTGCAGTTTCGAAAGCTAATGAAGACAGAGCAAAGAAGCTCGATGTAAAACGAATTCCTATAATTTTAAAAATTGCACCCGATTTAAATTATAATGAAATAGACTCAATTTTGGAAATATTGATGTCGTTAAATCTCGATGGTATTTGCGCTACAAATACAACTATTGAGCGTGTTCGCGAAGGGATGGAAACAAAGGGCGGAATGAGTGGTTGTCCATTGTTTGACAAGAGTGTACAAATTGTTCGCTATATTTCAAAAGCTACGGAAGGTAAGTTGCCTATTATTGCAGTAGGTGGCATAACAAATACTGAACGTGCTGGAGAAATGATGAATGCAGGTGCAAGTTTAGTTCAGATATACACAGGTATGATTTATAGAGGTCCATTTTTTGCACGCTCATTGGCTAAGTCGCTCTTGTGGAAAGATAGTAATTGGCTTTAATTTTTTAATCAGAAAAAACACTAAAAATAACAAAAAGATAAATATGGCAAATCCAACAGACATCAGAAAAGGTAGAGTAATAATGTATAATGGCACTCCTCATGCGGTTATGAGTATGCTTCATCGCACGCAAGGTCGCCAAGCTGGATTCGTTCAGACAGTATTGCGTAATCTTGAAACAAACAGTTCTACATCTGTAAAATTTCGTTCAACAGATTCAGTAGAATTTTGTCATACGACAAATAAACCATTAGAATTTTCGTATATTGATGGTGATCAGTATCACTTTTTAGATCCAGATACATTTGAAGATATTGTTTTAATGGAATCTACAATTGGTGAGGATATTAAGTGGCTTCAAGAAGGTACTTCGTACAATATTTTGTTTGTAGATGGAAATCCTGTATCGGTAGAATTACCAAATAACATTGAAATAGAAGTTACAGAGGCGGCAGAAGGTTTGCGTGGCGATACATCTTCAGCACCAACAAAAGCTGTTACTTTGGCAAACGGTATTGTTTTGCAAGTACCTTTGTTCATTAAACAAGGCGATAGAATTAAAGTTCGTACAGAAGATAATTCGTACATCAGTAGAGCATAATTTACTGACTTTTGCGTCATGGAAAATCTGATACCAGAGCCAAAAAAAATTACAATAAAAGCGTCCGATTTGCGTGGCATTTTGGAATATGTGCCTCTGTATCAGAACCAGACGTTTATAATATCGCTAGATGGTAGTGTGGTTGGTTGTGATAACTTTTCTGATATCATTACCGACATTGCTGTTTTGCGTAGTTTGGGTATTAATGTTGTTGTTGTTCATGGAATAGGTAGTCAAATAAAGACTGCCGGTATAGAACGCGGAATTGAAATATCCGACGCATATGGGACAAACGTTGTAGATGATCAGACATTGAATTTAGCAAAAGAAATATCGGCAACGTTGTCTCAAACTATAATTGATGCTTTTGCAACTAGAAATATGAACTGCGTAAGCACCAATGCTATAAGAGCTACCGAGGTCGGAATAGTATCGGGTGTGGATTATCAGAATGCTGGGAGAATTGAAAAGGTAGATTTTTCTGTTTTTGAAAATTTGTTGCGACTAGGAATGATTCCAATTATCTCTCCCATGGCTGTAAATGCACAAGGCAGACTTTTTAGAATGAATTCTGATGCGTTGGCAGCTGAAATCGCAACAGGGTTGTCTGCATCAAAATTAATTTATATGACAGTTACGCGAGGTTTGATGCTAGGAGACGAACGTGCGGTAGCATTTCCTCTTGCAGAGGTAAAACAGATTTTAGCTGAACGCGAAAATTTAGTTGATCCTAGAGTGTTGTCGAAAGTTAAATGTGCAATAACTGCACTAGAAGCAGGTCGCACGCCTCGTGCTCATATATTAGATGGACGTGATTTTGCCTGTCTTCTAACAGAGCTTTTTGATAAGGTAGGTTGTGCAACTATGATTTACGCTGATGAATATCAGAAGATACGTTCTGCAACTATTGACGATGTAGCTCAAATTTATAATATCACTTCTGTTTCTGCAAAGACTCAGAATTTAGTGTATCGTTCGCGTGAAGAAATAGAAGAAAAAATTTCTACCTATTATGTTTATGAAATGGATGCTAGCATAATAGCCGTTGTTAGTCTTCAAGATTTAGGCGGTGATTGTGCAGAATTGGCAAGTTTGCACGTTCAACCTTTTTATCAAGGCAATGGGGT
>JAGAOA010000071.1 GCA_017623955.1 Opitutales bacterium | reverse complement strand
TGTTTAGCAGAAATGCCTACGGGCGGGAAGACTCCTCTTGCTGATGGATTGGCTACTGCTCTTTTAACCTTGGCAAGGCTCAATAAAAAGGATAGCGAGTTGGAACCTATCTTAGTTCTGGTAACTGATGGTAGAGCTAACGCTGTGGAAGAAGACGGCGGCGATCCTGTCACTGCTGCTATAAAAATGGCAGAAAAAATTCGTAAAGCAAAAATAACTTCCGTTGTCATTGATACGGAAAATGATTTCATAAAATTGGGCGTAGCTAAAAAGCTTGCCCAAGCTATGGGTGCAAGCTACTACAGTTTGAGCCAGCTTTCTAAAGAACAGATTTTAAGAATCGTAAAAAACTTGGGAGAATAAAGAAAGGAAAAACAGAAGATGTTTTGGTTGCAATGTAAAGAATACTTTTTGAAACGTAAAAAAATACACTTCACCATCATCCTTATCATAAGTATTCTTTTGTTGGGTAGTTTTGCTGCCAAACATCTTCTGTTTTCTAATAAAGCTAAAACTAAAATTATAAAACCAATTGTTAAAACAACAATGGTTAGCGTTGAGTCTATGCATAAAACAATTTCTCTTTTTGGTAAGACGAAGGCTGTAGCTAAAATAAACATCGTCAATAAATACGCAGGTACTATTAGTGCTGTGCATGTAGATTTGGGTGATGAAGTAGAAGCTGGCGAGATGCTTTTAGAACAGGATTTGAAGGATATTGAGTTAAAGATTGCCGAAGCTAAGGCAAAGTATGGAGAATACCACGGTAAAGCTTTGGCTTATGAAACAGAATATAATGCTCAACTGGAAAGATATAAGGCAACTTATGAGTTGCACAAAACAAATTATGAGCGTTACTTGAAATTGCACGAGCTAGGTGCAGTTTCTAAATTGGAAGTAGATAATGTGAAGCAAACCATGCTATCTTCCAAAGCAAATTATGAAGAACTGGCACAGCAAGTGATGATTGATAATATCCCTGCAGCAGTTTTTGCACGTATGCAGGATGGTGAGCAAAAGTATAATGATTACCTGCTTTTGCAAAACCAAAGGGCAGATATGACTTTGAAAGCTCCGCGTAAGGGAACTATTAGTTTTCGTAATGCAGAAGTTGGTAATTATGTGCCTGCTGGTACTAAGCTATTTACTATCGTGGACAATAGCAGTGTTTATGTAGATTGCGTTGTCTCTGAAAATGATTCTGCTTTGCTTAAAGTAGGGCAAGAAGTTGAAGTAGATATTGAAGCGCTTGGCCACGAAGCAAAAGGTAAGATTATTTTTATCAGCCCTGCTGCTTCGGACGAAAGTAATGGTTTTTCTGTAAGGCTTGCCCTTGAAAGCGCAGATGCAAATATTAAAGAAGGCTTATTCGCCAAGAGCAAGTTCAATTATCTGCAAAAAGAAAATACCATTTCTCTCAATAGAACTGCAATCATTGAAAAAAATGGCAAAGACTATGTTTTTGTCTTGAATAAAAATAATAAGGTAGAACAACGTGAAATTAAAATAGGCATCCGTAACGATACCCAAGTGGAAATTACTAAAGGTATCAGTGCTGGTGAGTGGATTGTTACTACTAACCTTTCACGCTTGCGTAATGGTATGAGCGTGGAAGTGGCAGAAGCAGGGGACGATAAGTTATGAACATAACAAGATTTTCCATTAAGCGTCCCATTGGCATCTGTATGATTTACGCCTTGATTGTTATCTTGGGCTTGTTCAGCTTTAAGAAAATAGGCGTGGACCTTTTGCCGGAACATGATA
>JAGAOA010000070.1 GCA_017623955.1 Opitutales bacterium | reverse complement strand
CCGACAAGGTTGTCGAGCTTCACGCTCCCGTGGTGGGCTTAAGCGCTCTTATGACCACCACAGTTGCCCAGATGCAGGAAACCATAAAACAGCTTCGGCTCAAGGCACCCTGGTGCAAAATTATTGTGGGCGGCGCTGTGCTCACGCAGGAATACGCCGACAAAATCGGCGCTGACAAGTACGCCAAGGACGCTATGGAAGGCGTGCGCTACGCGCAGGAAATCATAAACGCGATTAGTTAAGAAAAAGCGAGGGGAAGTTCCCTCGCTTTTTTCTATGTATAAAACCGCCTAAAAACCCGTTTTTGACACCAATGCGTTCAATGGGGCAAACTTGCAAAAATCCCAGCATTTATGCACTTTTTTCGGCTTTGGTGTTATTATAACTCCAGCATCTATTCTACGAACAATTCCTGTTGCTTTCATATATAAAAACTCCTTTGTTGATTTGATAACACTGTTATTATCTGTCAACAAAGGAGTTTTATACTGTTAATTCAATTTAAATCATTTTATAATTTTTGTTTTAAATCCACCTAGTGCGGCATCTGGTGTCAGTTCAATGAAAACATCGCCATCCACCGTGAATTCAGGAGTGATTTTACATTTAGCTGGAACTAATTTTTGACCCCAAAACTCAAATGAAATAGTGTATGTACCGTGTTTAATGGGAAATGTAAGTGTCTGTCCTAATCCTAAAACAAATTTATCACCATTACTGATGGTGCATTCCAAGCGGTTCAATTTATTTTCTTTGTTCGTTAATGTTGTTTGATTTCTTTTTATCGTAAGCGTTGCAACTTTTTCACCAGGTTCTACAGTATTCTTTATTGTAGAGGAACCGTAAAATTCTTTACCTTCATACATTTCTTCAGTATTATCCATATATACAACATGAATATATTCTATTCTAGCGCTTACGATAGAGTGATTATACCATATATCTTCTACATAGCCTTCCTTGTTTTCACCGACTGTTATAGGACCAGTTATTTCAACACTATGTACCGAGTGACCATCAACCGTACAACTAACTTGATCTCCAACAGCATTAAATGGTGCAATATAAACTGTTGCATATTTGATTGTTTTGCCAGCAATGTTTTGTAACGATATTTCAACACCAACATGCCCAACTTGGTCGGGTCCATCCACAAAAACAGGTTGCGGCTCTCCAAACAAAGCGGATAAAGATACAACCGAAGCCGTTGTGTATGTCATATGCCCAACTCTAATTATTTTTGCAGAGAGTTGGTTTGGTGAATCAGGAGTGTGTGCGGGTATTTCTCTTTCGCATTCATCATTTGAACACTCGACACCTTGATCTCCATCAACGAAATCTTTCATCATTTTCTTTGCATCTTCTGTAGAATACTTACAACCGCATCCTTGACATACAAATAACCCATCTTCTTTGATAAACTCTGTGCTCTCACACATTTCGCAAACAATTTTTTTCATTTTCTTTTCCTCCATAAAATAAAAAGTGCGGCTACCGAAGCAACCGCACAAAAAACGCAAACTCCGATAGTCGCCAAACTATATCAATACATCGAGCATTTCTGCATTCATACTGATGGAATTTGCATTTTTATCAAATTCATAGTATGAACGCAAAAGGGTATAATATCCCCTTGGCAAAAACACTCTTCTATTTTGTATTTTATAGTTTGGCATATTTATTTTACCACATAGCACCAAAAAAATCAATAATCCCCAAAATTTTATCGCATAACGAAAGCGGAGTGGAATTCCACTCCGCTTTTGTAGTTATTCTGGTTTTTTCAAATCAACTTTGTAACCGGATTTTTCAAGTAATTTTACAACATCTTTAATTGTATCTATTTCATTTTTGTCATGAACTAACCAATCTTCTTGCTCTATGAGCTTATGCGTTAATTCAATTTTTAACTTATCCTGTTCTTCTTTATCAAGGGATGCAACAAAGGCATCAAAAGTTGCCATTTGTAATTGTATTTTTCTTAACTTGGTTTCCATAACTTTATTTTTTGATGCTTGTATTGCCGAGTATCTAGAAACAACTGCAAAACCAACACTAGCACATATTCTTGCTATTAACAAAACGTAGTCAGTATTATTATACTCTTTTATTACGAACCAACAAATCGACAAAACAATTAAGCAAACCAATGATATTAATGTTGCCGCATACCACCAGTGACTAGCTTTTCGCGATTGATCCGAATAAGTTTGATAAATGTTGCTGTATGTAGCTGAGGCAACATAGCCTATTTTTTCAGTTGCACTCGCTTTTAATTCTTCAAGTTTTTCGTCTGTTTGGTTAATAAAATCTAAGACTTGTTTATCAAGTTCTTCTATCTTTTTTGTTTTTTCGGCATCAAAATTAGCAAGCGATGTTGAGGAATCATTTTGAAAGGTTGTTTTTGTTTCAGAAATTTCTGCTTTTATTTTTATTATCTCATCGTTATACTCTTTTTTGAACTTTTGCTGATCTTCTAAAATCGACTTTTGTGAATCCTCTTGCTTTTTTGAAAGTTCCGAAACAAATTTCTCATATTTTTCATTGAGCGTTGCTAACTCTTTTTCATGTTCGGCTTTGTACTTTTCTATTTTTTCTTGTACTTCAGTTTCTACATTTGAAAAAGACTTTGATTTTTCGGAAATTAACATTTCCAAACTTTCTAATCTATTAACAGATTTCTGGATTTCCTGTTCTAATAAACGAATATTCTTATTTACTGCACTTTGATAACCACGCAAACTTTCTTTTCCGTTTGCATTATTCAAAAATGCAATATCCTTAACTATTTCTGCCAAATAATTCTGTGTGGATTTGTACTGCTTTTGATTTACATAATTTTCAATGCTAGATAGATTTGTTGAAATATGATCAAGTAACTGTTTCAACAAATAGTTTTCATCGCATTTTTCTAAGGTGCTACTCATATTAGATAGAATAAGCACGATTTGCTGTCTGTTCGATAACGAGGTTTCATCATCGACCTTTTCAACTTTTTCAACAACATCACTAATTCTGGCCAATATATCATTTTTTCGTTGAATCAATTCTTCCATATATTCTCCACATCCTCCGATTAAATTACAACCAAAATTTTACATTTTCTAATAATATCATATCATATTCTACTTTAAATTACAAGATATGCATGTAAACGTGCAAAAGCGAGGTGAATTTCACCTCGCTTTTGCTATGTATAAAAACCATAAAACCCAACATATTGTGGTCAATGGGACAAACCAGCGAAAGCCCTAGCATTTATGCGGGTTTGGGGCGGTTTGCCCTATAATAACACAAGCCTCTATACGGCGTACAATGCCTGTTGCTTTCATATATAAATCTCCTCTGTTTGCAATTATAATGTAATATTAGTATCACACTTTTTGTGGAAATTATGAGTAGAATTTCCAATTGTTTTTTTAATTTCAAATTGAGATGTGAAAAGGGCGATGACTGCTGTCATCGCCCTTTAGGGTTAATCTCTATTTATCTATTGCTTGCCATTCTTCTTTTTCTATCAACAACGGTCAGTGTGAAAACTGCACCACCGCTGATGAAGAGAAGTGCGATCCAGAGGAAGATATGGCTGTTATCTCCGGTTGCAGGAGAATTTGCCTTTGCATGGACGTTGAAAGTACCATCGGTACTACCGTCAGTGTAGACAACGGTGATGG
>JAGAOA010000069.1 GCA_017623955.1 Opitutales bacterium | reverse complement strand
TCAAGATGCACCCGAATCTGTTACAACAGAGAGTGTTCAAGATGGCTCGCAATTACCGCCAGAACAGTTAAATAATAACGCTCCGGAAGATTTTGGAGATATGCCACAAGAACAAATGACCCAAGATAGTCCAGATTCATCGCCTACACAAGCTAATTTGGATGGAGTGCAAGTGTCGGTTAGTCCAATACAAAGACCTGGTGCGTATGCTAGTGGGACTGTAGTTTTTTCTGATGGAGAATCGGCAGAATGGTTGATAGATTATCAAGGGAGACTTTCGTTAGTTCCGCAAACGCAAGGATACCAACCTACACAGGGCGATGTTGTGGAATTTCAACAAAAATTGCAAACTGCTTTAAGTTAAAATAGAAATAAAAATAGGCGTTAATCAAAAGAATAACGCCTATTTTTTTTGCGAAAAAGTTGAAAATAATTTTTATGCTAAAGCCTTTAGACGAGCTTTAAGGTCATCTTTGCTAGTCATACCACAAACCGAAACGCGTTCTCCATTTTTAAAGAATATAATGGTTGGAACCGCATTTACCGCGTAGCGTTGAGCAATTTCTGGAGATTGGTCAACATCTAGCTTGCATACAATAGCCGAGTCACCAACTTCACTTGCAAGAGCATCGATTGTTGGCCCTAGCATTTTACAAGGACCGCACCATGGAGCCCAAAAATCTACTAAGACAGGTTTATTTGAATTAATTACTGATTCGAAATTATCTGCTGTTAAATGTATTACTGACATAATAAATTATACTTCGGAAATTTTTGTAAAAAATAAAGATTACATTTCTAAGAAAATTAAAACTGCAAATGCAACGCAAACAGCAGCCGATGCAAAGTCTACCACAACTCCTAGCGGATTAACAGAATCTTCTACAACGATTGGAGTAGGAGGAGTCATACTAGGTGTAGTTGCAGGTTTTACTCTTGGTGGAATTGCACTAGCTGTTGCTTTAGGAGCAACGGGCATCACCTTAGGAGCTTCAGCTAAAACAGGTTTAGATGCCACTGATTCAGTTTTAGGAGCCTCAGGCAAAACGGTTTTAGGAGCTTCAGGCAAAACAGCCTTAGGAGCCTCAGGCAAAACGGTTTTAGGAGCTTCAGGCAAAATAGGTTTGGGATTTTCTTCTGACATAATTTTTAGTTTTGATAATTTTTTGTATGTAGTTATAAAAGAGTATTTCATATAACTTTAAATTTTCAAGCTTTTTGTATTGATAATAATCTTAATATTTGAAAAATGTTAAATATGATTATTGATACAGAAGTAAAGAATTCGGCTGAAAACATAAAAAAACGTGCAGGTTATTTGTGGAGGTTTCTTTGACGTCCCGAAAAAGCAAGCTGAAATAGACGAGTTAGAAAAGACGATGTCATCGCCAAATTTTTGGGATGATCAAAATCTAGCGCAAAAAACAGTTTCCGAGATGGCACGTTTAAAGGCATTGGTTGCTCCACAACTTCAGCTAAAGACAATGCTTGACGACCTTCAAGCTCTATTTGATTTAGCAGAAGAATCAGAAGATGATCAATCGTTGGCATCCGATTTAGCTTCAGAAACTCAATCATTGGCAGACTTTTTAGATAAAATAGAAATCGAATCTTTTTTGAGTGGTCCGCACGATAAATGTAATGCAATCGTTACCATACATGCGGGGGCAGGTGGAACAGAAAGTTGTGATTGGGCTGAAATGCTTTTCAGAATGTATATGCGTTGGGCAGAGCGTCGCGGTTTTTCGCTAGAAATAGAGGATATTCAAGATGGAGAAGAAGCAGGTCTTTCGCGAGTTACATTTCGTATTGTTGGTAATAATGCTTATGGTTATATCAAAGCCGAGCGAGGCGTTCATCGTTTAGTTCGCATTAGTCCATTCGATGCTAATAAACGCCGTCACACATCGTTTTCTTCTGTCGATATTATTGCAGAAATTGAAGAAGATATAGATGTCGATATCAAAGAAGAAGAGCTAAAAATAGATACTTATCGTGCTAGTGGTAAGGGTGGGCAACACGTCAATAAGACAGAAAGTGCAGTTCGTATAACTCATATTCCAACGGGTATAGTTGTTGCATGTCAAAACGAGCGTTCGCAGTTTAAAAATAAAGCTACTGCAATGAAAATCCTAAAAAGTAGAATTTACGAAAAACTTATCGATCAAAAGCGTTCAGAAATGGATAAGTTTTATGGCGAGAAGGGTGAAATTTCTTGGGGTAATCAAATCCGCAGTTATGTATTCCAGCCATATCAGATGGTAAAAGATCTTCGTACTGGAGCAGAAACAGGCAATTTGCAAGCCGTTATGGATGGCGATATAGATTTATTTATAAATGCTTGGCTTCGTGCTGGGGGTCCTACAACGCGTAATAAAAATTATCAATTAGAAGACGAGTAGTCGTATGAAAAACATAAGTTATTCAATTTTTGTCTCAGTAATTGTTTTCTTGGTTGGATGCGATACGAAGAAAGAAAACATAGACTATGTAAATATGTTTGTTGGTTCCAAAGGCAATCATTTTACGCAAAATACAGAGTATGGTGGTACAACACCTGCAGTTAGTGCTCCTTTTGGAATGACTCAGTGGTGTGCTGCTACAAGAGTAAATTGTATATCAAAAACAATGTATCATTCAAGCGATACAAATTTGATAGGCTTTATGGCAACTCATCAACCTTGTGTGTGGATGGGTGACTATTGTTATATTACATTTATGCCTCAGTCTGCAGAGCGTTTCGATGCATTAGAACGCGCTCAAAAACTCGATAAATCTAAAGAAATAGCAACGCCATACTTTTACGAACTCACATACGATGATACTACAAATAATCCAATAACAACGCAACTCACAGCAACCTCGCGTTGTAGTTTTTTAAAGATTAAGTATCCTAAAAAAAGTAAG
>JAGAOA010000068.1 GCA_017623955.1 Opitutales bacterium | reverse complement strand
GTAAGTGATTTTTTCGAACCGATTGTAAAAAGTAAATCGGCGTGTTTTGTGCATATACGTTGTGTAAGCGATGCAAAAAATTCTCCACTGCCTGAAGAGCTTATGGATTCTACAATGGATAGACAAACGGGAGCAATAGACCCATTGAAAATACTTTCGCCAAAAAGAATGGTGCGGAATCCTGTGTTGATTGTAAAACTAATTAAATTTGCGATTGAAATTGCGCCTGTCCAAAAGTTTTTTGCAGAAGAAAGTAAAAGATTAGTAGCTGTTTTAAATTCATTTAAAACCGATATCTAGTTGTTATTTTTTTAATTTTTTCTTGCACAAAGTAAATCTTTGTGCAATTATCGTGGCTTATTCTTTTTGAATAAACCAAAAATATATCTCCCCGAGGGTGTAATGGTAGCACATGTGATTTTGGTTCATATAGTTGGGGTTCGAATCCCTATCGGGGAAGCGGAGCAATTTTGGTTGCTCCGCTTTTTTTATCTGCACTATTTGAAAAACACTATCAAGACTAATTCCATACATTCATACAAAAAGGCGATACGTTTTAGGTATCGCACAAGAACTGTAAACTAAAATTCGTTTTAAAAAAGATTAGTTGATAAATATCGACTTCCAGCATCGGGAATAATTACAACTATCCTTTTCCCCTCATTTTCTGGTTTTGAAGCAAGCTGTAACGCTCCAAAAACTGCAGCACCTGCTGAATATCCAGAATGTATACCCTCTAATTTTGCAAGAGCTCTAGCGGTCTGCTCTGCGTCTAAATCAGTAACCTGTATAATACCATCTACGACAGTTCTATCAAAAATCTTAGGAACAAAATTAGCACCTATTCCTTGTATCTTATGTGGAGACGCTTTCCCACCAGTCAATACTGGAGATGACGCTGGTTCTACTGCATAAATTTTTATAGAACTATTAAACGTTTTTAACGCCTGTCCTATTCCAGATATAGTTCCACCTGTCCCAACTCCAGCAACTACAATATCTACGGTGCCATCAGTATCTTCATATATCTCATTGGCTGTCGTTTGTCGATGAATTAATGGATTTGATGGATTTTCAAACTGCTGGGGTATAAATGAACCCTCGTTCTGTTGTTGCAACTCTAAGGCTTTTGCTATTGCCCCTGCCATTCCTTGCGTGCCATCGGTCAAAACAATCTCTGCCCCAAAACTAGATAAAAATTTTCGGCGTTCAATGCTCATTGTATCAGGCATTGTCAAGATGAGTCGATATCCCTTTACCGCCGAAACCAACGCCAAGCCGATACCTGTATTGCCACTTGTTGGTTCTATAATAAGCGCTCCTTTTTTTAAGACTCCAGAACGTTCAGCATCTTCAATCATTGAAAGAGCTGTTCTATCTTTGACCGATCCAGTAGGATTATAAAACTCTAGCTTTGCGTAAATTTCAGCTTTAGTTCTATTGATTGCATTGAGTTTTACCATTGGCGTCTTACCAATCAATTCTAATATATTATTCGCAATTTTCATACTTATCTTTCTTGTTTCTATACTGTATTTTATAGCAAAAAATGTCAACTTCTTTACTTTAAATGTTCTGATTATATCAAAAATTGCCTCCAAAAAACAAAAATGTTACAAATTTGTAAAAAAATTAACTTGTAAGAATATAAATAGACTATTTAATGAGAGGCTTATATATAGGAATTTTACGCAGACATCAGCAAATGTCGGCTTTTTCACACAATATCTTCTCAAACAACAAAAAATAACAATATTGTGCGAGAATATTATACAAGAGGAAAACAACATGCCCAAAATCAACAAGAAAGATGCTCTGTTTTACCATAGTTGTGGTAAAAAAGGCAAAATAGAAATTGTTCCAACTAAACCTCATTCTACACAAGCAGATTTGTCGCTTGCGTATACTCCAGGGGTTGCAGAACC
>JAGAOA010000067.1 GCA_017623955.1 Opitutales bacterium | reverse complement strand
TCTGTGTTGGTTGTTGGTAATCCATGCAACACAAATTGCTGGACTGCTATGAAGAACGCATCAAAGATTCCATCAAATAGATGGTTTGCAATGACACGTTTGGACGAACTCCGTGCAAAAGCACAACTCGCACAAAAAGTAGGCGTACACTCATCGGCTATCACAAATATGACAATTTGGGGTAACCACTCGTCGACACAATATCCAGACTTCTACAACGCAAAAATCGGTGGAAAGCCAGCACCAGAAGTTATCACAGACGACGCATGGGTAAAGGATGACTTCATCCCAACAGTACAAAAACGTGGTGCAGCAATCATCGCAGCTCGTGGACTTTCGAGTGCAGCGAGTGCAGCAAACGCAGCAATAGACACAGTACGTTCGCTCGTTACACCAACAGCAGAAGGTGATTGGTTCAGCGTTGGCGTATACTCTGACGGTAGCTATGGCACACCAGCAGGTACAATCACATCATTGCCAGTTCGCTCGAATGGTAAAGATTGGGAAATTGTACAAGGTATCGAGCTCAACGATTTTGCAAAAGAAAAAATCGCAGCATCGAACGCAGAGCTCTTGGAAGAACAAGCAGAAATTGCAAAACTCTTCTAATAGAATTTTGCATAAGATTACAAACAAAAGAGACAAGTTCAGCGAACTTGTCTCTTTTGTTTTTTATAATTAAATGTTTTTAATTATTTTGTTTTGCGATGTGGTTCCCAAAGTATTATAAACGGAACTGTAAGCGTTAGGATTGCGATAATAATTTTCGTGAAATTGTATGATATTTCTTTTGTTTCAGTTGAATTTGCATCGACAATCGAGTAAACTATAACATAGAATGTAAATCCTATTGATAGATTTAAAATACTGGCAATGTCAAGCCATGAGATATTTTTAATATACCATATTTTTAATGATTTTAATTTCGGGAATTTGTTAAAAAGAGAACTTCGATATGTGTTGTAGAGAGCCGGAAACAGAGAACACAAATAGATCATGCTATAAGTCAAAATAATTGAAATAAAGTATATCTTAAACAAAGTTATTTGTGTTGTAGAGTCTGATGAAAACTGCCATCCATCAGGTTTTCCTTGTATATCCCAATGACTAACAAATTTTTCACCTTCTGGCAAAAGAGTGAACCAATATAGCATTAATAAAGATGGTATCGCAATTGACAATATAAACTTACTATGCTAACCAATCGATTTGCTGGAGGATTAGTAAGCGTATTGAAATCTTCGATCGGAACTTTTTTCATACAAGTACTGAGTATAACACCTACGAGTTTATTGCAATAAAAAAATTTAACTTCTAAAAGTAAGTACTTACAGCAAAATCGTACTGTTCTATAAAAATTTTTTTAAATGCGCTTAGATTATTTTGTTCATAAAAAATTAAAACAGCTTCTTTGTATTTTAAAGAATCTACCGATCTAAAAGATAAAGGGCAATACTTATTCGCAATAAGTAGTGCATTGCTTACAATTCTTGATGTCCTTTTGTTCCCATCTGCAAAAGGTTGAATGTATGATAGCAGAAGTATTGCAAGCAATGCTTTTTCAAACACATTTTGTCGATTGTTTATTAGGTTGCATGATAATTCCATTGCTTCTGCAATTTGGAATTCATTATCTAATGGTTTGTAGTTCGTCCCAGTTATACCAACACGACTTCTACGAATATTTCGTTCTACATTCAAATCTTTTACCAAAATACTATGGATATCTTCAATTCTACGTACAGATAACGATTGTAAATAATCTGGATTATCAATCAAGAAGTGTAGTGCCTCTTTGTGATTTAAAAGCATTATAGCTTCTTCTTTGGTCTTTCCTTTAGCTTCTTTCTTTTCTCTTAAAAGACGTTCAGTTTCTAATAAAGAATATGTATTACCTTCTATCTGAGATGATTTCCACGAGAGATCAATTCCCAAGCGTTCCATTTCTGAATTATATACATCAGCAGATATATTTGCTACATTGCTTAAAAACTTTTCTTGAAGATTATTCAAATATGATAATTCTTTTTCAGAAAAAAGTTCTGTTGTGGGTAATAGATTTTCTAATAAATCAAAATTAAAAGAAGTTTGAACTACACGTTCATCTATTTCTTTTTTAAAATATTCTTCGACATCGTATGTTCGCAATAAATGTGCTTTGGGAGTTATTGAGTATTTGCAAGCTCGCCCATTGCCTTTTGCTGATATTA
This sequence comes from Opitutales bacterium, assembly GCA_017623955.1. The sequence continues at coordinate 1,309 of JAGAOA010000067.1, read as the reverse complement.
GATTTTTATTTATTGCATTGGCTAAAATCCTCTTCATTGTGGCAGGACTTGGCGGAAATTTTAATGAATTTGTAATTTCATTCCTCGATGAATTAGGGTTGAAATGTAAAAAATTTAAAATCTCGTCTAAAATTTCCATTATACCTATTGTCTGTAAATCGGCTCAAATAGTCAAGTTTTATCTATAAAATCGGCTCATTGTGAGCTGATTTTTAATAAAAATTAGCCGATAATAATAGTTTTTTGTTTTTTACTGTTTATCTTTTTATCGTCTATCGTTTGCCATTGATAGTAGGTACAAAAGCCAACCGAGCGATGATACGAATGCAGCGACGTATGTGAATGCGGCAGCGTCGAGAACTTCGGCGACTCCACGTGTCTCTTGTCCTTCGATTAGCCCAAGTTCTCGCAAGTGCATTTTTGCTCGAGTTGATGCGTTGAATTCAACAGGAAGTGTAACCAACTGGAATATCGTCAAGATAAGATAAATTCCAATCCCGATATAAATTGTCATTAGGTTATTGAAAAGAAAGAAACCGCCGAGCATTACTATTGGCAAAAGTGAGCATGCAAAATTTGTAATCGGCACAAGCGACATTCTCAAGTTAAGTGGTGCGTACTTTTGTGCGTGTTGAATTGCGTGTCCAGCTTCGTGTGCTGATACTCCCAGTGCCGACAACGATGTCCCCGCATAATTTTCTCGACTGAGTGCGAGAACTTTTTTTGTTGGGTCGTAATGGTCGGTAAGATGTCCGTCTATTTGGATAATTTGAACATCGTTAATTCCAGCCGAACGCATAACAGCTTGAGCAGCGTCTCGCCCAGTTATACCCGAACGCGAGCCGATTCTTGAATATTTTTCATACGCAGATGATACTTTCATCTGTGCGTACATACCGATAAAAATCGGGACTAAAATTAAAACTAAAAATGTCATTTATTTTCTCCTGATATATTTGACAACGTCAAATTCAGAATGTGTCAAAATAGTTTCGCTTTTTTCAAATTTATCTTTGAATTGAGGGAAGAATATATCCCCTTGTGGCGACATTTTAACGTGGCTTACAAGCATTTCATCGCATTTATCGAGAGCCGATTCGTACAATTTTGCACCGCCGATAATCCAAAGGTTGCGGTCATCATTTTTGTAGGTATCGATTGCAGAATCGAGCGAAGAGTAAGCACGCACATTTTCAGCGACACCTTTTTCTTGGGCTTGTTGCAAGATTTTTTCTGGGCAAGATGTAATAACAACATTCTCACGATTGGGCAAGGGCTTGCTTCCCAAGCTTTCCCAAGTGCGACGTCC
>JAGAOA010000066.1 GCA_017623955.1 Opitutales bacterium | reverse complement strand
TATGCCCAGTAATTTTGATATAACATTGGGTGATTTTTCAAAACTCAGAGGTGGAAATCCTATATTATTTCCATTTGCAGGTGCATCTTGGGCGGATGGAAAAAAGGGCTTTTGGAAAACTCCGACTGGAGATACTCTACCAATGCGTATGCACGGATATGCTCTCGATGGCGATTTTGATATCATTGAGATGAGCGATACTGCTTTACGTGCAATTTTCAAACCTTGTGATGAAGCTAAGATTGCCTATCCGTACGATTATGAGTTTACTGTTACTTATAGATTTTCTGAGTTGTCGTTTAATTGTGAGTTGATGTTGAAAAATAACGGTTCGGAAAAAATACCGTGGGGCGCCGGTTTACATCCATATTTTCAGTTGCCATGGCATTCTGGCACGACTCGCAAAGATTATCGTTTATTATGTGATGCAAAAAAAGCGTATCATATCAACGATGATGGAACTTTTATTCCGGCAGATACTTCTCAAAATTGTTTTGCTGATGATGATATTTACAATAGAATTCACACGAAACTGAAAACTAATGTCGTAAAATTCGGCACTAAAAATGGCGAAGAAGATATTACTATGAAAATAGGATTTGAAGATTCTTCAAATATCGCAACTACAATCGTTACGTGGTCGGAGAATGATGATGCAAAATACTATTGTGTTGAACCATGGATGAATATGCCAAATTCAGCATCTAAGCCTGTTCATTTTGTCGACGCAGGAAAGTCTAAGTCGTTTGTAGTTGATATATCTTTAATGTAGTGTAGTTATGAAAAATACGATTGCATTGTTTTTGGCTTTTTTAACATCGGTAGCTTTTGCAGAAAAGAAAAATATTATTTTTGATACCGATATTGGAGGCGATATTGATGACTCTTTGGCGTTAGTGCAGACTATAAATTACGTTCAAAAGGGCAAAGCAAATTTATTGTGTGTAAGTGCTGTTCGCAATAATTGGCAATGTGTGGCATTTTCTGAAATGTTGCTTATGCATTATGGTTGTGACAATGTGCCAGTTGTTAAAATCGGTAAAATGCAATTTGGCGTGTCGAGGTCGTTCGATAGAATAAAACCAATAGTTTTTGCAAAGAATGAAAATGGCTCATTCAAATATCCACGCAAGACAAACGAAAAAACAAAGATAGAAGATGCTGTCAGAACGCATCGACGTTTATTGGCTAATTCCCCAGATAATTCTGTTTATTTTGTATCGCTTGGGACATTGCACAATTTTGCAAAGTTATTGGCGTCAACACCCGATGATATTTCAGTGCTGAGTGGGTGTGAGCTTGTAACAAAAAAAGTTAAGCTTGCCTCTATTATGGCTGGTGATTTCTCTGGTAGAGCTTGGCAAGGTAAGGAAAAAGGTTGGGTAGAATACAATTTGCGTGGCGACAAGGGACAAATGCTTGCCGAAGTTCTTAAACTTTGCAATGTTCCCATTGTATTTAGTGGGTATGAGGTGGGGCGTTCTATCCGTTTCCCTCAAAGCGAAATAGAAAAATTGCCACTAAATAATCCATTGCGGGAAGCGTATTTATATTACTCGACTAGGGCATCTAAAACAGGTAAACATGACAGACCATTGTGGGATCCTACAAGTGTATTGTTTGTGTTTGCTCCTGAGTTTTTCGAGTTGTCGAAATCAGGTGTTGTAAGTGTTGATGAGGCTGGCGTTACATATTTCAGACCAGATCAACTTGGCAAACATCGTTATCTGATTATCAAAGACAACGATATGCGTAAAAAGATTTTACAACGTATAATCGACGATGTCGTTTCAACTAAGCAGAAGTAGAAATTTCTAAATTAAAATAATAAGGAACACTAAGTTCCTTTTTTTTTTGCATAAAATCTTTACAATATTTGTTTTTTTAATAATAACAGTTGTATGAAGTCTTTTATTTCTATATTGTTGATGGTGGCAGTTGCATGCGTTGCATCGGCTAAAAATTTGTTAGTTTTTAATATTGTTCCAGCCACAGAAGGTATGGAAAAAGAATTGGCTGAAGATATTGTTCGCATTCAAAAAGACAGAATTGCAGATACTTCGCTTATGATTTTCACGCTCGTTCCAGAGGGAAATCCCCCAATCGATAAAATTGCAATTTTAGGCAAACGTTTTGAGAAAGTTCGCGAACATATCAACGGACGTGCAAATTGGGGCATCTTGTTGCAATCTACATTGGGGCATGGTTATGTTTTGAAAAACAAAAATAATCTTGAACATCTTGTGCGTTTTGGAAATTTGCAAGAAAACGAATACAAATGTTGTCCACTTGGTGAAAACACAATAAAGTACATGCAAGATATTTGCAGAAAATCGGCACAATTAAAGCCTTCGCACATAATGATTGACGACGATTTTCGCATGTACACAAGTGCAAACAATGCAGGTTGTCTTTGTCCATTGCACTTAGAGAAAATTTCTGAAAAACTCGGAAGAAAAATAACAGCTAAGGAAGCTCAAAAACATCTCTACGGCAAGACTGAAGAAAACAAGCGTGTAGCCAAAATTATTGATGAAGTTGTAATCGATTCAATCTGCGAATTAGCTCAAAAAATGCGTGATGCCATTGACGAAGTTGACCCAACAATTCGTGGTTCTGTATGTATTTGCAATGCTGATATTCGCTATGCTGAACGTTTGGGAAAAATCTTCGCCGGTAAAGGATACGAACCTATTATTCGCATAAATAATGCTCGTTATGCTAAGGCTAACGAAACGCCTCGCAACTTTGCAAAAACTATGTATTCTTCAATTCAGCAATTAGCTCCGTTAAAGGGCAAAGCAATAGTGTTGGCTGAAACCGACACTCTGCCACACAACCGATATGGTACATCGGCACGTTCTCTTCATGCAAATTATTGCGGATATATAATTGATGGTTGCCAAGGCTCAAAGCAGTGGATTACTTCTACATCGGAGTTTGAAGTTGGTGGAAATGAAGCTTACAGAAAAATTCTTTCAGAACATGCCGATTTTTATGAAGCTTTAGCTGAAGTATCTAAAAATATTGTATCTCGCAAAGGTGTTGCTACACTCATTCCGGAAAAGCCTTACTACAATATGAATCCATTTGATTCTCGCGGTTATGGAAGTATTACTCCTTGGGCTCAGACATTCTGTTGTGTTTTGGGTATTCCAACAAATTTTGAGTATCTCGGTAAAAATGCAGGCTTTTTGAATGCTGATGAATTAAAATTGTTTTCCAACGAAGACATCAAAAAACAACTTGCTCGTGGTTTAGTATTAGACGCAGGTGCAGCTGTTGAACTTTGCAAACGTGGTTTTGCAAAATACATCGGTGTTGATGCAACATTCTATAAAGAACACATTATAAATGCAGAAATTATATCTAACGATTCTCTCAATGGAAATTTGAAAGACAAAATAATGGTTATCGGTAGTAATTTGGCAAATCTCAAACCAAATTCGCCAAAAACAAGGGTTCTTTCTAATTTTGTTAGCAAAAAATTCTCACAAGATGATAGAAAGAATTTCAAAGTAATATCGCCAGCAAGCACGCTTTTTGAAAACGAATTAGGTGGAAAAGTTTTTGTTGTGGGTTCGTATATTGTTTATACAGGTTGGAACTCATATACACGTTATCCACGCAAGGAATTTATGTTGAATGTATTTAATTACATAGATGAATTTGCGTATTGGTATCCTTACGATGCTGAAATGTATGTAAAGAGTGGAACACTCAAAGACGGTTCTGAAGTGGTGGGCTTATTCAATTTTGGTTGGGATCCAATTGAGGTTATAGAATTGGGGTTTAGCAAGGAACCGAAGGAAGTGAAGATATTGAATTTAAAGGGCAAATGGGAAAAGGTTGAATTTGAGGTAAAGAAGGACAAGAAGGGTAAGGCAATTTTAGAAATAAAGAAACGCTTAGAGCCTATGTATCCATTATTCTTCAACCTTTTGTAAACGTGGGAAATTGCACTTTATACGTAGTTTCGCAAATTGCCTCGCAGTAGTCATGTACTAATTTTTGTACACTCCTACCGCTCGCCATTTGCAAAGCCTCCGCCTAAAGC